>NZ_JBJGYJ010000005.1:0-190679 GCF_054049935.1 Geodermatophilus sp. SYSU D00742 | reverse complement strand
ACAACGGTGCAAGGCCGGGGGGCGCCAATAACACCCCCCCCCCCCCCGGGGGGGCCCGGCCGCCCCCCGGCCCCCCCCGGGGCGCCCGGGCCTCGCGGCACCGGGCGCCACGCGTGGAGGGAGGTCGTCGCGGCGACCGGGGCACACCACCGGCTGGAGCGGCTCGGCTTGTCGGGTCGCAGGGGGTGCCCTTAGCGTCCGGGCGCGGGTGTGAGCCAGGTCGCGCCCCCACCGAGAGGAGTCCCGTGCCCGGTCGAGTCGAGGGCAAGGTCGCGTTCATCACCGGCGCCGCGCGCAGCCAGGGCAGGAGCCACGCGCTCCGGCTGGCCGAGGAGGGGGCCGACATCATCGCCGTCGACCTCTGCGGCCCGGTCGAGACCATCGGCATGTACCCGCCGGCCACCGAGGAGGACCTGGCGGAGACCGTCCGTCAGGTGGAGGCCCTCGACCGGCGGATCGTCGCGACCAGGGCCGACGTCCGTGACACGGCGGCGTTGCGCAGCGCCGTGGACGACGGGGTGTCCCAGCTCGGTCGGCTGGACATCGTGCTGGCCAACGCCGGGGTGTTCGAGCTCCAGCCGTCCCTGGAGCTCAGCGACCGGGCGTGGCAGGAGATGATCGACATCAACCTCACCGGCGTGTGGAACACCTGCAAGGTGGCGCTGCCGCACCTGGTCGACGGCGGGGGCGGGGCCATCGTCATCACCAGCTCGACGGCCGGCCTCAAGGGGACGCCGAACACCATCCACTACACGGCGGCCAAGCACGGGGTGATCGGCATCATGCGCACGCTGGCCAACGAGTTCGGCAAGCAGTCCATCCGGGTCAACACCGTCCACCCCACCGGCGTGGACACGGTGATGATCCAGAACGAGAAGACCTGGGGCCTGTTCACCCCGGAGGACCCGAACCCGACGCGGGAGAAGTTCACCGAGATCTTCGAGACCCTCCACCCGCTCCCGGTGCCCTACGTGGAGGCGCGGGACATCTCCAACGCCATCCTGTTCCTCGTCTCCGACGAGGCGCGGTACATCACCGGTGTGACCCTCCCGGTCGATGCCGGGTACACGGTGAAGTGACGCCCTCGCGGGGCGGCGGTCACCGCCGCCCCGCGCTCGCCCCGACCGAGGAGCCCGCCCTGAGACCGCACGCCCACCCCGAGCCCCGGCCCGTCGACGGGGACGCCGTCGACGACGACGTCGTCACCGGGCGCCGGGTCACGCACGACGACGGCGCCTCGGTCCGCGCGATCCGCCGCCGGGTGGCCCGCCACCTGGTCGGCCGGGAGCGTGAGCTGGACCTGCTCCTGGCGGCGGTCGCCGCCGGGCGCGACGTGCTGCTGGAGGGTCCTCCCGGGACGTCGAAGTCGACGCTGCTGCGGTCGATCACCGCCGAGTGGGGCGTGCCGCTGGTCTTCGTCGAGGGCAACGCCGACCTCACCCCCACCCGGCTGGTCGGCCACCACGACCCGGCACGGGTGCTGCGCGAGGACTACACGCCGGAGAACTTCGTGCCCGGCCCGCTGGTCGAGGCGATGCGCACCGGGGGCTTCCTCTACGTCGAGGAGTTCAACCGGGCGCCGGAGGACACCCTCAACACGCTGCTCACCGCGATGGCCGAGCGGCGCATCGCCGTCCCCCGGGTGGGCACGGTCGAGGCGCTGCCGACCTTCCGGCTGGTGGCCTCGATGAACCCCTACGACAACATCGGCACGACCCGCCTGTCGACCTCGGTGCACGACCGCCTGGTGCGGCTGGCGATCGGCTACCAGGACGCCGAGGCCGAGCGCGGCATCGTCGGGCGCCGCACCGGCGTCGAGTCACCGCGCCTGGTCGCCGACGCCGTGGCGCTCACCCGCGCCACGCGGGTGCGCGACGACGTCCGCCAGGGCAGCAGCGTGCGGGGCGCGATCGACCTCGCCCTCGTCGCCGCACAGCTGGCCGCGCTGCGCGACGTCCCGCTGCCCGACGAGCCCTCGGTGCAGCCGCCGCGGGGCCTGCCCGAGGCGTACACCGCCGTCGTCCTCGACGCGCTGCTGCTGGCCCTGTCCGGCCGGATCACGGTGGACGAGACGGTGGAGACCTCACCCGAGGCCGTGCTCCGCGAGATCTGGGAGGACCACTTCCTCCTGGCGCCCTCGGCGGCCGACCCCGGTTGAAGAGCGGTCGAGGCCGACTCGCCCGTCACCCGGCGCGACCGCGGGACGGCGGGCCGGCCGCGGGGCCTGAGGCCCCTGCGGCGCAAGCCCAAGCAGCTGACCGAGGCGCCGTCGCTGTACCGGCCGGCGCCCGGCGGTGGCGGGCTGGCGCTGTCCTCGGGCGACCGACGGCGGACCCCGACGGCGCCGCAGGGCCCCGGCGGGTCGGCGCCGCACACGGGTGAGGAGCCCGCCGAGCTCATCGCGCTGGCCGACCTCGCGGCCGGGAGCCCTGCGGACCAGGAGGCCCGACGCCGGGCGCGGATGATCGCCCGCCGGCTGTCGGTCCCGCGTCCGCGGCGGGACCGGCGGCCGCGCCGCGGGGTGGGTGAGCTGACCAGCCTGCCGTGGAGCGGCGGCTCCGACGAGCTGGACCTCGAACGGACGCTGGAGCTCCTGGCCGGGAACCCCTTCCCGGAGGAGCGGGACCTCGTCGTCCGCGAGCGGGTGCGCCGGCGCCGCTCGGTGGTGCTCGTCGTCGACCTCTCCGGCTCCATGAAGGGTGAGCGCGTGCGCACGGCCGCCGCCGCGGTGGGCGCGCTCGCCGGCGAGCTGGCCCGCGACCAGCTGGCCGTCGTCGCCTTCTGGTCCGACGCCGCGGTCCTGGTCCGCCTCGGGGAGCAGGTCGACCCGCTCGCCGTCCTGGACCTGCTGCTGCGCGTGCCGGCGCAGGGGCTGACCAACGTGACCTTCGCGCTGGAGACCGCGGCGGGGCAGCTGGCCGGCCGACCCGCCCGGGACTCGCGCGTGCTGCTGCTCAGCGACTGCGTGCACAACGCCGGCCCCGACCCGCGCGTCACCGCCGCCCGCCTGCCGCGGCTGGACGTGCTGCTGGACGTCTCGGGGGAGCGCGACGTCGACCTGGGGCGCGACCTCGCCCGGCTGGGGCGCGGGCGGCTGCGGCTGGTCCGCGACGCCCGGGACGTGGCCGGGGCGCTCGGCGCGCTGTTCGCGGACTGACGCCGGGTCGTGCCGTCGCCGCCGGCCACGTGTGGGGGCGGGGTCGAACGTGCCCACCGCCCCTGGTGGTCGCGCAGCAGCCGGCCGCCGCCGCGGGGCAGCGGGTCCACCGGCGCATCCCGCCGGGCGAGGAACACCTGTTCTCGCCGTCGACCGGGTGATGATGGTCCATCCGGCCCGACCGGCGCCTGCGAGGAGATCCCCATGCCGCCGCTGACCACCGCGTCCCTGCCGTCGATCGCAGGCCGGGTCTCGGTGCCCACCTACGACCGGTCCCGCCTGCGGGCCGGCATCGTGCACCTGGGCGTCGGCGCGTTCCACCGGTCGCACCAGGCGATGTACGTCGACCGTCTCCTGGAACAGGGGGAGGCGGGGGAGTGGGCGATCTGCGGCGTCGGCGTCCTGCCGTCCGACCGGCGCATGGCCGAGGTCATGGCGGCGCAGGAGGGGCTGTACACGCTCGTCGTCAAGCACTCCGACGGCAGCCTCGAGGCGCGGGTGGTGGGATCGGTCGTGGAGTACCTGCTCGCGCCGGACGACCCCGACGCGGTGGTCGAGAAGATGGCCGCCGAGACGACACGGATCGTCTCGCTGACCGTCACCGAGGGCGGCTACAACACCGACCCGGTGACCGGCCGGTTCGACGCCTCCGACCCCGGCGTCCTCGCCGACCTCCGGCCCGGTGCGGCGCCGTCGACGACCTTCGGCCTGGTGGTCGAGGCGCTGGTCCGGCGTCGGGACCGTGGGCTGCCCCCGTTCACCGTCGTGTCCTGCGACAACATCCAGCACAACGGGGACGTCGCCCGCCGCGCCTTCGCCGCCTTCGCCGCGCTGCGGGACGCCGACCTCGGCACGTGGGTCCAGTCGGAGGTGCCGTTCCCGAACTCCATGGTCGACCGGATCACCCCCGCGACCACGGACGACGACCGCGCCGAGGTCGCCCGGCGCTTCGGTGTCGAGGACGGCTGGCCGGTGGTCTGCGAGCCCTTCACCCAGTGGGTGCTCGAGGACCGGTTCGGCCTCGGCCGACCGCCCCTGGAGGACGCCGGGGTCCAGCTCGTGGCCGACGTCGACCCCTACGAGCGGATGAAGCTGCGGCTGCTGAACTCCGGTCACCAGGCGCTGGCCTACCTCGGCCGCCTGGCGGGGTACCGGCTGGTGCACGACGCGGCGCAGGACCCGCTGTTCCGGCGGTTCCTGCTCGGCTACATGGAGGCGGAGGCGACGCCGACCCTGCTGCCGGTCCCCGGGATCGACCTCGAGGAGTACCGGAGGAGCCTGGTCGAGCGGTTCTCCAACCCGCACGTCCGCGACACGCTGGCGCGCCTGGCCTTCGACGGCTCGGAGCGGCTGCCGAAGTGGCTGCTCCCGGTGGTCCGGGACAACCTGGCCGCCGGAGGGGAGGTGCGCCGGTCGGCCGCGGTCGTCGCCGGGTGGGCGCGCTACTGCGAGGGCGTGGACGAGGACGGGCAGCCGATCGAGGTCGCCGACCGGCGGCGCGACCCGCTCGCCGCCGCCGCCCGCCGCCAGCGGCAGGACCCGCTCGCCTTCCTCGCCGACCGCGAGTTGTTCGGCGACCTCGTGGACGACGAGCGCTTCACCCGGCCCTACCAGGCGGCGCTGACCTCGCTGTACGAGCGGGGCGCCCGGGCCACCCTGGAGACGCTGGTCGCGGAGCTGGCCACGACCTGACCCGCCGACGCCCCGGTCAGGCGCCCGGGCCCGGCGGCTCGGGGTGCAGACCCAGGCCGGCGGTCCACAGGTCGAGCAGGACGTCGAGCACGACCTGCCGGTCGGTGTGCCAGTACCCGAGCACCCAGTCGGTCACGAAGTCGGTCAGCTGGATGATCAGCAGGCTCAGCCGCAGCCGCGCCTCCTCGCGGTGGTCCTCGCCCCACCGCGCCAGGTAGCCGGACATCGCGTCCGCGCACCGGCCCAGGAACTCCGGCCGCAGGGCCGCGAGCTCGGGCTCGAGCCCGACGGCCTGGCGGTTGACGACGACGTCGTCGCGGTGCCGCTCGTAGAAGCCCAGGGCGTCGTCCAGCCATGCCCGCAACTGCTCGCGGGTGGGGACGCCCAGCGCGTCGAGGCGCTGGTAGTACTCGATGGTCTCGGGCATCAGCCGGCGCTCGGCCAGCGCCGCGGCCGCCTGCCACTTCCCGTCGAAGTGCAGGTAGAAGGTCGCGCGGCTGGCACCGGCGCGGGAGGCGATCTGCTCGATGGTGGTGGCGGCGTAACCGCGCTCGACGAAGAGCTCCTCGGCCGCCCGCAGGAGCACCTCGAACGTCGACGCCTTCTGTGCCTCGCGGATGCTCGGGCGCGCCTTCACCTGCGCTGCGGGGGCTTCCTCGGACACCGGGTGAGTGTAGGGACGCAACGGCGCCGCCCGCTCCGCCGTGCGGGCCCCGGGGACAGCGCGTCCCCGGGACCCTGCGGCCGTGCTCACCCCAGGCTGGCCCGCAGCGCGTCGATGAGGGCGGCGGTGCGGGGTTCGCCGACGAGGGAGGCGCCCAGCTGGTTCTGCGCGTAGCCGAAGCCCACCCGGTGCTCCACGTCGGCGAAGCCGAGGGCCCCGCCGGCGCCCTGGTGGCCGAAGGACGACGGGCCGAGCAGCGGCATCCCGGCGTGGTCGAGCATGAAGCCGCTGCCGAACCGGCTCGGGCTCATCAGGACCCGGTCGGGGCCGAACACCTGCTCGGCGCGGGCGGCCTCGACGGTGGCCTCGGACAGCAGGCGGACGCCGTCGACGGTGCCCACCGTCGCCGCGTACATCCGGGCCAGCGACCGGGCGTTGGTGACGCCGTTGGCGGCCGGCTGCTCCATGTGGCGTGCGCGGGGGTCGTTCCAGGTCTCGGCGTGCGGGGTGGGCAGCGCGCCGTTGGTCGACAGCACCCGCGCGAACAGCGACGTGGGGTCCATCATCGCCCCCACCACCTGCATGACCACGGCCTTGACCGCGGGGTCCTCGATGGCTTCGAGCGCCGTGGGGTCGGGGACACCGTCGAGCAGCGGTGCGTAGTCGACCTCGGTGCCCTCGGGGACGCCGATCCAGAGGTCGAGCTTCAGCGGTGCGGCGACCCGCTCGGCGAACTCCGCGCCCAGGGAGCGGCCGGTCACGCGGGCGACGAGCTCGCCGAGCAGCCAGCCGTGGGTCAGGGCGTGGTACCCGTGCGCGGTGCCGGGCTCCCACAGCGGCTCCTGCGCGGCCAGCGCGGCGGCGACCGGTCCACCGGCGAAGAGGTCCTCGCGGGTGAGCTCGGCGGTCGGCACGGGCAGCCCGGCCTGGTGGGTGAGCAGCATCCGCACCGTCACGCCCGCCTTGCCGTTCGCGGCGAACTCCGGCCAGTAGGTGGCCACCGGGGCGTCGAGGTCCAGGACGCCGGCCTCGGCCAGCGCGTGTACCAGGACCGCCGTGGCACCCTTCGTCGCGGAGTAGACCAGGGTCGTCGTGTCCGGCCCCCAGGCGCGACCGGTGGCCGGGTCCGCGACGCCACCCCAGAGGTCCACCACGGGTGCCCCGTCGACGTAGACGGCCACCGAGGCGCCGACGTCCCCGCGCACCCGGAAGTTCTCCTCGAACGCCTGCCGCACGCCCTCGAAACCGGGGGCGACGTGCCCGTTCACCGACACCTCTGCTGCCATGGACCGCTCCTCGGTGCGTGCTGGCCAGGTCCGCCCGAGGCCCGGCGGGCCCCCCTGACGGGTGTGAGGCGCGCCACGGTAGGGCCTCCGCAGCGCCACGGTCAACGAGTCGCTGGACCGGCGTCCAGTCAGTTGACGGCAGCCAGCGGCACTGCCACTGTGACCCACCTCACTGCCGATCCGGCAGGGGTTCCCGCACACCGTTCCGATCGCCAGGAGGCACGGACATGCGTTGTGGCATCACGCTCTTCATCCAGGGCTACCAGGACTGGGACCGCTTCGAGGCGGTCGAGAACGGGGAGTCCGTGGCCCCCCTGGACCCGCAGGAGGACGCCAGGCGGTTCGAGGAGGAGATCGACTCGGCGCTGGAGCTGGAGGACCTCGGCTTCGACTCGCTGTGGACCGTCGAGCACCACGTCAGCCCGTACACGATGATCACGAACCCGATCCAGCTGCTGAGCTACTTCGCCGGGGCCACCAGCCGGATCGACGTCGGGACCATGATCGTCGTCCTGCCCTGGCACCACCCGCTGCGGGTGGCCGAGGACATGACGATGCTGCAGTACGTCCTGCGCGGGCGGACGCCGTTCATCGGGGTCGGGCGGGGCGCCGGCCGGCGCGAGTTCCGGCAGCTCGGCTTCGACATGAACGAGTCCAAGGAGCGCTTCGCCGAGAGCATCCAGGTCATCCAGAAGGCGCTGACCGAGGAGCGGTTCAGCTTCACGGGGGAGCACTACCGGTTCGAGGACGTGTCGATGCGGCCCCGCCCGCGGGACCCGCAGCAGCTGCTGGACGCGATGCACTTCTCCTGGGGGTCGCCGGCCTCGGCCCCCATCGGCGCCCGCTTCGGCCTGAAGCCGCTGATCATCCCGCAGAAGCCGTGGGCGGACTACCACGCCGACCTCACCGAGTTCAGCCGCGCCCGGGCGGAGTGCGGGCTGCCGCCGGTCCGGCCGCGCATCCACATGAACGTCTACTGCGCCGAGACCGAGGCCGAGGCGGAGGCCGGCGCCCGCCAGTTCGTGCCGCAGTACGCCGACAGCGCCGTCCGCAACTACGAGCTGTTCAGCAACCACTTCGCGACGACGAGGGGCTACGAGCACTACGCGCAGATGGCCGGCGCGGTGCCGTCGAAGGAGGTCGCCGCCGCCGGCATGGCCCAGACCTACCTCGACAACCACGTCTGGGGCACGCCGGAGCAGTGCATCACCAAGCTGCGGGCGATCGCCGAGGAGTTCCACCCCGAGGAGTTCATGCTCGTCATGCGCTTCGGCAACATGCCGCAGGACGTCGCCGAGAAGAGCACCGCGCTCTTCGCCCGCGAGGTGCTCCCGGCCGTGCACGAGTTCCCGACGATGGAGCCGATCAGCCCCCTGGATCGCCGAGGCCACGGTGTTCGTCCACAACTACCGCCGCTTCGACGCCTCGGCGCTGCTGGGACACATCCGCCGCTGCGGCGTCACCTCCTTCTGCGCGCCGCCGACGGTCTGGCGGATGCTGATCCAGGCCGACCTGTCCGGGGGCCCGGGACGTCTCCGGGAGGTGGTGGCCGCCGGTGAGCCGCTCAACCCGGAGGTGATCGAGCAGGTCCGCCAGCAATGGGGGCTGACCATCCGGGACGGCTTCGGGCAGACCGAGACCTCCGTCCAGATCGCCAACACCCCCGGCCAGGACGTTGTCCCCGGGTCGATGGGCCGCCCGCTGCCCGGCGTCCCGGCGGTGCTGGTCGACCCCCTCACCGGCCGCCCGGCCGACGAGGGGGAGATCTGCCTGGACCTCTCGGCGGGCCCGGTCGGGCTGATGACCGGCTACACCGACGACCCGCAGCGCCACGCGGAGGCGATGGCCGGCGGCTACTACCACACCGGGGACGTCGCCCGGCGCGACCCCGAGGGACACATCACCTACATCGGCCGCACGGACGACGTCTTCAAGAGCAGCGACTACAAGATCAGCCCGTTCGAGCTGGAGAGCGTCCTCATCGAGCACCCGGCGGTCGCCGAGGCGGCCGTCGTGCCGGCGCCGGACCCGGTACGGCTGGCCGTGCCCAAGGCCTTCGTCGTCCTGGCCGAGGGGTGGTCGCCGGACGAGGAGACCGCGCGGTCGATCCTCGCCCACGCGCGGGAGCGGCTGGCTCCCTTCCAGCGGGTCCGCCGCATCGAGTTCGCCGACCTGCCCAAGACCATCTCGGGCAAGATCCGCCGCGTCGACCTGCGCGCCCTGGAGGCGCAGCGGTCCGAGGGCGCAGCCCCGGCGTCGGCCGAGTTCCGCGACGACCGGCTCCGCGACCCCGCGCCCTCCACGGCCGCGCCCACCGGCTGAGCTCCGGGCTGCTCCGACGGTCACGCCTGCTCCCGACCGTCCGACGCGCTGCGCGGTCCCGGCCGGGCTGGCACCGTGGGGGCGTGCCCGCCGTGACCGCCCTGCCCGAGGCCGTGCGGTCCCGGTTCCGCGCCCGGGTGTCCGGTGACCCGGCCGGCGCGCCGGACTGGGTGCGCGACATCGGCACGGTGGGCGGCGGGCCCGGCTGGTTCGAGCCGGACGGCGTCGTGTGGTGGGTGCACGGCGATCTGTCCACCCTCGTCGGCGGGGTCGCCGCGCTGCTCGGCCAGGCCGCCCACCCGCTGGCGCTGGCCGGGGTGCAGCGGCACTCGGCCTACCTGGCCGACCCCTGGGCGCGGCTGGCGGGGACGGCGCGCTGGCTGGTGGTGACGACGTTCGGGTCGGCGGAGCTGGCCGAGCGGGAGGCGGCCCGGGTGCGGCGCATGCACACCGTCGTCCGCGGCACCGACGCCGCCGGTCGCCCCTACTCCGCCGGCGATCCGCAGCTGCTGCGCTGGGTGCACCTGGCGTTCACCGACGCCTTCCTGGCCGCGCAGCAGGCCGTGGGCCGGCCCGCGCCGGCCCGGTTCGGACGGCACTGGCCGGACCGGTACGTGGCCGAGTGGGCCCGCAGCGCCCACGCCCTCGGTGCCGACGACCTGCCCGGCACCGCCGCCGAGCTGGCCGAGGCGCTGGACTCCTACCGGCCGGTGCTGGAACCCGTGCCCGCCGAGGTGCGCGCCTTCCTCGCCGCCCCGCCCGGTCTCGGCCCGGCCGAGCAGGTGTTCTACCGCGGGCTGTCCGGCGCCGCCGGGCTGCTGGTGTCCCCGGTCCTCGCCCCGGCGGCCGGGGTGCCGGGCCGCGGCGCGGGCGTCGTGCGGCTGCCGGTTACGCGCGCGCAGCTGCGCGGGCTGCGGCTGGTGCTGGGGTCCCGCAGCCCGTCGGAGGAGGCGGCGCGCTGGCGCCTGGGCCTGGGGCCCGCGCCCGCGTGGACCCGGCCGCCGTCGTGAGGGACCATCGGGCGCCGGGTGCCGCCGACGCCTCGAGGAGCGCGCCATGACCACGGTCCGTCTCTCGGCGGGTGACTTCGCCGACACGGTGGAGGCCGCCGGCATCGTGCTCGTCGACTTCCGGGCGCCCTGGTACGGCCCCAGTCGCGGGTTCGCGCCGGTGTTCGAGGCGGCCGCCGAACGTCACCCGGACCTGGTCTTCGCCACCGTCGACGCCGAGGCCGAGCGGGGCCTCGCGGCGGCCGTCGGGGTCCGCGCCGTGCCGACGCTGATGGTGTTCCGGGACGGCGTCCCGGTGTTCGCCGAGCCCGGCGCCCTGCCGGCCGACTCGGTGGAGCTGCTGATCGCCACCGTCCGGGAGCTGGACATGGTCGCGGTGCGGGAGCAGTTCCCCCACCGGTGAGCCGCCCGACTCACCGGGCCTGTGCCGACCGCGCCCGCTCCAGCCCGTCGAGCACCAGGTCCAGGCCGAACTCGAACTCGGTCGCGTAGTCGTACCCGGGCCGCATCACGTGCTCGGTCGTGAACTCGTGCAGGTGCGGGTAGGTGTCGACCGGGAACGCGGCCAGCATCACCTGCGCCAGCTCGGCGGTCTCCTCGGGGGTGTCGAAGGGCAGCCCGCGTTCCTGCAGCGCGAACCCGTAGACGTAGCTGTCGATCGCCGAGAACGCGTGCCCGGCGAGGACGACGGAGAACCCCGCCGCCCGCAGGCACCCCAGGACGGCGTCGTGCTGGCGCAGGGTCGCCGGGCCGGGGCTGGTCCGCGACTCCATGAGGCCGATCGCCCACCGGTGCCGGGACAGGGCCGCCCGGGCCGAGATCGCCCGGCGACGCATCGCCGCCTGCCAGTCCTCCCCGGTGGGCAGCTCGATCTCGGCGAAGACGACGTCGATCATGCCGTCGAGCAGGGCGTCCTTGTTGGCGACGTGGTGGTAGAGCGACATCGCCTCCACGCCGAGTGCCTCGCCCAGCCGTCGCATGCTCAGCCCCTCGACGCCACCGGCGTCGGCGAGGGCGACGGCCGCGGCCAGCACCCGTTCCCGGCTCAGTGGGGGGCGGGACCCGCGCGGGGTCAACGACGGTCTCCGGTCATGGCTTGACGAGCTTACGCTGTAAGTCCAGTCTTACGCCGTAAGCCACGAGACGACGGAGGACGCTGTGCAGGACGAACGGATGGGGGAGCGGGCCGGACCGGCCGCCGAGGTCATGACCACGGTGCTGCAGGAGCGCTACGGGGCGGCGCCGGAGCAGGTGCTGCGCCTCGGGCAGCGGGCCCGGCCGGAACCCGGAGCGGGCGAGGTGCTGGTGCGGGTCGCGGCGGCCAGCGTCGACCGGGGCACCTGGCACGTGATGGCCGGGCTGCCCTACCCGATCCGGCTGGCCGGGTTCGGCCTGCGCCGACCGGAGGGGCCCAACCCGGGCCGCAACCTGGCCGGGACGGTGGTGGCCGTGGGCGACGGCGTGGAGGGGTTCGCGCCCGGTGACGACGTGTTCGGCGTCGGCCGGGGCACCTTCGCCGAGTACGCGCTGGCCCGGCCCGGGAAGCTCGCCCCGATGCCGGCGGGCACCTCGTCCGCGGCGGCCGCCGCGGTGCCGGTCTCCGGGCTCACCGCGCTGCAGGCCGTCCGCGACCACGGGCGGGTGGGGGCCGGCCAGCGGGTGCTGGTGATCGGCGCCTCGGGCGGCGTGGGCACCTTCGCCGTCCAGCTGGCGAAGGACGCCGGCGCGGAGGTCACCGCGACCTGTCGCACCGACAAGGTCGCGGCGGTCCGGGCCCTCGGCGCCGACGTCGTCCTCGACCACGCGCGGGAGGACGTCACCGCCGGTGGGCAGCGCTACGACGTCGTCCTCGACATCGGTGGCAACCGCCGGCTGGCCGAGCTGCGCCGCGCCCTGACCCCGCGGGGCCGGCTGGTCATCGTCGGCGGGGAGAACGGGGGCCGGTGGCTCGGCGGCACCGACCGCCAGCTGCGCGCCTCGGTGCTCTCGCCGTTCGTCGCCCAGCGGCTGGGCACCTTCGTCGCGTCGGAGAACGCCGCGGACCTGCGGGTGCTCGCCGGGCTGCTGGAGGCCGGCCGACTCACCCCGGTCCTGGACCGCTCCTACCCGCTGGCCGACACCGCGGCCGCGGTCCGCCGCCTGCTGGACGGCGACGGGGTGGGCAAGGTCGTCGTCACCGTGCCCTGACCCACCGCGGCCGGACCCGGGGACCGGGTCCGGCCGCGGTGGCCGGGCATCAGTGCAGTGGTGCCGGTTCCGGCTCGTCGCCGGCGGGGCGCCGGCCGTCGGGGCGCGGGGCGGTCCCGTCCTCCGGCCGCCCGGCCGGGGCGTGCGAGCGCGCCGGCCCCGGGTCCTCCACCGCCTCACCGCGGGCGACCATGCCGGCGACGTCGGACAGCGGGATCTCCTTGAGCAGCAGGGCCAGCACCAGGGCGATGGCGAAGGCCGGGAGCAGGTACCCGAACACCGGCGCCAGTGCGTCGGCGTAGGAGTCGACGATCGCGGTCCGCAGCGGCTCCCCGGCGGCCTGCACCGCGGCCGGCACCAGGCTCTCGGGTGAGGTGATGCCGGCCGTGACCGCCTGCTCGCCGTTGGCCTGCAGGGCGCCGGTGAGGTTCTCGGCGAGCCGGCTGGTGAAGACCGTCCCGAAGATCGCCACACCCAGGGTGGCGCCGACCTCGCGGAAGTAGTTGTTCGTCGCGGTGGCCGCGCCGAGGTCCGACGGCGGGACGGCGTTCTGCGCCACCAGGACGACGATCTGCATGATCAGCCCGAGGCCCAGGCCGATGACGAACAGCATCGTGCAGATCGTGACCAGCGAGGTCCCACCCGACAGCGTGGTCATCCACACCATGGCGGCGGCCACGACGAGCACCCCGGCGATCGGGAAGGCCTTGTAGCGCCCCGTCCTGGTGGTCGCGATGCCCGAGCCGATCACGGTGATGAACAGGCCGCCCATCATCGGCAGCAGCAGCAGGCCGGAGTCGGCCGCCGAGGTGCCCGAGGCCATCTGCAGGAACGTCGGCATGAAGGCGATCGCCGAGAACATGCCCAGGCCGACGGCCGCGCCGAGCGCGGTGGTGACCACGAAGGTGCGGTTGCGGAACAGGCTCAGCGGGATGATCGGCTGCACCGCCCGCTGCTCGACCAGCACGAAGGCCAGCGCCGAGACGACGAAGGTGGCCATCAGGGCCAGCGTCGCGCCGTCGGTCCAGCCGCGGTCGCCGCCGGAGTCGGTGGAGAAGACCAGCGACGCGGTGGCGGCCGACAGCGTCACGACACCCGCGTAGTCCACCGGCTCGGTGTTGCGCTTGCGCGGCAGGGTGAGGGCTGACCAGCCGATGAGCAGCGCCGCCACGCCGACCGGCACGTTGATCCAGAAGCACCACTGCCAGCCCAGGCTCGCGTGGTCGGTGAAGTAGCCGCCGACCAGCGGGCCGGCGACCGCGGACAGACCGAACACCGCGCCCAGCGGGCCCATGTACTTGCCGCGCTCCCGGGCCGGGACGACGTCGGCGATGATGGCCTGCGACAGGATCATCAGGCCGCCGCCGCCGAGACCCTGGACGCCGCGCCATATCACGAACCAGGTGAAGTCCGGCGACAGGGCCGCGCCGACGCTCGCGACGGTGAACAACCCGATCGCGACCAGGAACAGCGTGCGGCGTCCCCACAGGTCGCCGAACTTGCCGTAGACCGGCATGACGATCGTGCTGGCCAGCAGGTAGGCCGTGGTGACCCAGGCCATGTGCGAGACCCCGCCGAGGTCGCCGACGATCGTCGGCATCGCCGTGGAGATGATCGTCTGGTCCAGGCTGGACACGAGCATCCCCGCGATGAGCGCGGAGAAGATGAGGTTGACCCGGCGGCGGGTCAGGACGATCGGCGCCGGATCGGTGGTGGCGGTGGTCAACGTGCTCCCCGGACTGGTCATGACGCCGAGGTCGTCGGCGCCGGGCTGAGGGTGGCGAGGAACGCGGTCCGCGTCGCCTCGAGGTAGGGGGAGAGGGGGGTGCCGTCGTCGGCCTCGAACCAGGCGCGGCACGCCGTCATCACCAGGGCCTGGGCCGCCGCCGCGAGCGCGGTGCAGCCGGCGTCGGGGCCGGGCAGGGCGAGACGCTCGGCGAGCAGGCCGGCGATCTCGCGCTCCTTGGAGGCGGCCCGGGCCAGGTGGGCGGCCAGCAGTCGGGGCTCCCGCTCGGCCAGGGCCATCGCCGTCTGCAGGCCGGTGCGGCCGACCTCGGTGACCACGGGGGTCGGGTCGAGCAGGTCCAGCAGGTCGGCCAGGAGGTCGCCGGTGGGACCCCCGGCGAGGAACGCCGCTCGCGTCTCGGGTGTCCCGAGCGGCGGTTCCTCGCCGACGACGGCCCGTTCCTTGGACTCGAAGTAGTTGAAGAACGTGCGCAGCGACACCCCGGCCCGGCTGCAGATCTGCTCGACGGTCACGCCGTCGAGCCCCGCGGCGAGGACCAGCTCCTGGGCCGCCTCGGTGAGCCGGCGCCGGGTGTCGGACTTCTTGCGCTCACGGAGCCCGGTTTCGTGCACGACGTGCATCTTTGCACGACGTGCACGGATCCACGCGCAGCTGTGGGCGATCCCACGGGGGTGGCCGGGCCCCGCGGCCCGCCGCCCGGCGGGCGACGGTCGGGTCGGTCAGGCCCCGGTGAACGACCCGAGGGCGGCCTGGGCGCAGGCGGTGTCCTCCTCCGGGGTCGCGCCGCTCACCCCGACGCCACCGACGACCTCGCCGTCGCGCAGCACCGGCAACCCGCCGCCGAGGGTGGTCGGCCGGAAGCCCAGCTGGGCCCCGGCCACCTCGAGCACCTCCGGGCGCCGCTCCCGGACCTCCGCGAGCTCCCCCGAGGGACGGCGAAACGCCGTCGCCGTGGCCGCCTTGGTCCGGGCGATCCCCGCGGTGAAGCCGGGCGCGCCGTCCGCGCGGGAGACGACGACCTCCATCCCGGCGGCGTCGACCACCGCGACGCTCACCCGCACGCCGAGCTCCGCCGCGTGGGCGAGGGCGGCGTCCGCCGCCGCGCGTGCCTGGTCGTGCCCGATGCCGTGGCTCATGCCCGTTCCTCCCGGTCGTCGTCGGCCGCGGCGTCCCGCGACTCCGGGCACACCGTGCCGACGGGCGGCGCCGCGCGATCGCCCGGGTCCCGCGGCGACCCCGGGTCGGGCACGCGTCAGCGCGGCAGCGTGATCTTGTACTGGGCCATCTTGCGGTAGAGCGTCGCGCGGCCGATGCCCAGTTCCTCGGCCGCGCGGGTGATCGTGGTCCCCGGCTCGGTGAGGCAGCGGACGATCTCGTCGCGCTCGAGCCGCTCGAGCCGGGTGAGCGGGCGGCCCCCGCCGTCGAGGACCTCCGGCGGCAGGTGGTGGACGTCGACGAGGTCGGCGCGGGCTGCCGCCTCCCGGACCAGGCGCCGCAACTGGCGCACGTTGCCCGGCCACGAGCAGGAGGTCAGCGCACGCACCGCGCGGGCGGTGAACCCGACCTCGCGGTGCCGCTCCTGCTCGGCGAACCAGCGGGCGAGCGGAACGACGTCGTCCGTGCGGTGCCGCAGCGCGGGCACCTCGACGACGGTGTCCACCAGCCGGGCCAGGTGCCCGGGGATCGCCCCGAAGTCCGGCGCGGTGAGGACGAACGGCTGCGGCCGGCCGGTGCGGCGGACCGCGCCCAGGGTCTGCGCCAGCTCCTCGGCCGCCCAGGCCGGCAGGTGTGGCAGTCCGGAGACCACCACGAGGGTGTCGGCGTCGCGCAGCTCCGGCGTCCACAGCTCCAGCCAGGCCGCGACGTCCGGGCCCTCGGGTGCCCGGGCGTGCAGGACCCGCTGCCGCGGGACGACCCGCCGGCGGGCCAGGGCGGCCAGGGCCGCCTTGCCGGCGCCCGGCTCGCCGACCACCGCGGTCACCCGGTCGGCCGCCCCTGCGGCGTGGGCCGCCGCGGCCCGCCACCCGGCGGACACGCACGGGTCGCCGGCGTCGGCGGCGAGGCGCCCACCCACGACGTGGAAGACCTCGCCCCGCGGGGCGGGGCGCACCGTCCGCCCCCCGGCGCGGACCAGCATCAGCGCGCTGGTCGCGCTCGCCGCCGCCTGGGCCAGTCCGAGCAGCAGGTCGGAGGAGGAGTCCGACCAGGTGGTCAGGTTGATGCTGCCGGCGAGGCCGCCGCTGACCGGGTCCACGACCGGCACGGCGGCGCAGGTGAACCCGCGCAGCTCGGCGCACCAGTGGTCCGCGGCCCGGACGAGGGACGGCGCGCGGTCGGCCAGGGACAGCCCGAGCCCGTTGGTGCCCGCGTTGCGCTCGGCGTAGGAGAAGCCCGGTGCCAGGTGCACCCGGTCCAGGGACCGGAGGATCCCCGTGTCGGTGCACAGCCGGGCGAGGACCAGCCCCTCGGCGTCGGCGACCATGAGGCTGACCGGCTCGTTGGCGATGGTCGCCTGCAGGTCGGTGAGCACCTGGTGGGCGCACTCGTAGAGCAGCGACCCGGTGTCCGGCGAGCCGGTGAAGACCGGGACGACCTCGTCGGGGGTGACGCCGTAGTCCTGGCTGCGCCGCCAGGAGGCCCGCAGCCGGGAGGGTGCCGGCCGCGCGGCGAGCGCCGGGTCGGCCAGGGGGGCGGGGGCGGCCCGGTGGACGTCCACGGGACACCTCCTGCGCGGGGCTGGGAGGCGGCCGGCCGGTACCGGCGCCGGGGGTCGAGTGGCCCGCGTCACACGAATGTAACCCCGGGCCGGCGTGCTCCGGGGCGTTCCGGGGCGCGCTGCGGGGCGTTCCAAAGTGAGACAACGACCGGCTTCTGCGCTTGTGCGGCCGTGCCTAGCGTCTGCTCCACCAGTGTGACCGGCGCCACAGGAGGGGACCGCAGATGTACACCAAGGACGGCGAGAAGTACTACGTGGTGGACGCCCACATCGCCCTGTGGGACGGGCGGCCGGAGAACCAGCGCAACGTCCACGGCAAGCAGTTCATCGACTGCTTCTACGACTACCACCGCAACCTCAGCCCCGAGTCCGAGGTGTGGTCCTACGAGGAGTACCTCTACCAGGGCGGCGAGCGGCTGATGCGCGACGTGTTCGTCGACGGCATCGTCGACCACGCGATCTTCCAGCCGGCGCGGCTGGCCGAGTTCTACCACCGGGGCTTCGGCCAGACCGACGAGGCGTCCGCCCTCGCCGCTCAGCACCCCGACAAGCTGACCTACAACCACTACTGGGACCCCCGCGACGGGGAGAACGGCCTGGACCGGTTGCGTGCCGACGCCGAGCGGTTCGGGCTCAAGGGCGTGAAGCTCTACACCGCCGACTGGCACGGGGAGTCCCGCGGCTGGAAGCTCACCGACCCGATGGCCTACCGGTACTTCGAGCTCTCCCAGGAGCTCGGCATCCGGAACATCCACGTCCACAAGGGCCCGACGATCCGGCCGCTGGACCGCGACGCCTTCGACGTGGCCGACGTCGACCACGCGGCCACCGACTTCCCGGACCTGACCTTCGTCGTGGAGCACTGCGGCCTGCCCCGGCTGGAGGACTTCTGCTGGATCGCCACCCAGGAGCCCAACGTGCACGCGGGCCTGGCCGTCGCCATGCCCTTCATCCACACGCGGCCGCGGTACTTCGCCCAGATCATCGGCGAGCTCCTCTACTGGGTGGGGGAGGACCGCATCCTGTTCTCCAGCGACTACGCGCTCTGGACGCCGAAGTGGCTGGTCGAGCGGTTCGTGGACTTCCAGATCCCCGAGGACCTGAGCGAGTACGCGCCGCTCACCACCGCGCAGAAGAAGAAGGTGCTCGGCCTCAACGCCGCGCGGCTCTACGACCTGCCGGTGCCCGAGGAGCTGCGGCTGCCCGAGGCCGGCGAGCCCGCGACCGGCCCGCGCCAGCCCGAGGCCGCCGACCTGGCGATGGCGTGAGGGTGTGCCGATGACCGCCGTCCTGCCCGGCCTCGCCGCTCCCGGTCTCGAGGGAGGGGTCCGTGCCGCCCTCGGCACCGTCGTCGACCCCGAGCTCGACGAGCCGATCACCGACCTCGGCTTCGTCCGCTCGGTCGCCGTGGACGGCGGGACCGTCGAGGTCCACCTGCGCCTGCCGACGTCGTTCTGCGCGCCGAACTTCGCCTGGCTGATGGCCTCCGACGCCCGGGAGGCGGTGGCCGCCGTCCCCGGGGTGGAGCGGGTCGTGGTGGCGCTCGACGACCACCACGACTCCGACCTGATCAACCGCGGCCTGGCCGCGGGCGCCGACTACCGGACCACCTTCGCCTCCGAGGCGGAGGAGTCCCTCGACGAGCTGCGGGCCACCTTCACCCGCAAGGCGCACACCGCGGCGATGGAGCGGGCGCTCACCGCCGCGCTGCGCGCCGACCCGTCGCTCGCCGCAGCCGACGTCGCCGGACTCACCCTCGCCGACCTGCCACCCGGCGCGCCGACGACGGAGGGGCTGCTGCGCCGGCGGGCCGCCCTCGGCCTGCCGGTGGACGGTGCCGCGCCGGTGCTGGTCCGCGACGACGGGACCCGCCCCGACCCCCAGGAAGCACCCCTGCTCCTGCGCCGGGCCCGCTCCGTGCGGATCTCCGTCGACGGCAACGCGCACTTCTGCCGTGGCCTGCTGGCCACCCGCTACCCCGGCGCGGAGGCCGACCAGGTGCCCCGTCCCGAGGACCGCCCGCTGCTCCCGCTCACCGTCTCGAAGGGAACCCACCCGTGAAGGCTGTCCGCGTGCACGAGTACCACGCCGACCCCTCGATCGACGACATCCCCGAACCCCGGCTCCAGGGGCCCCTCGACGTCATCGTCAGGATCGGCGGCGCCGGGGTCTGCCGCACCGACCTGCACATCCTCGAGGGCCAGTGGGCCGAGCTGCAGAACCCGGACCTGCCCTACGTGATCGGGCACGAGAACGCCGGGTGGGTGCACCAGGTCGGGGAGGGGGTCACCAACGTCGCCGTCGGGGACACCGTGATCCTGCACCCCCAGCCCAGCTGCGGTCTGTGCACGGCCTGTCGCGCCGGCCGCGACATGCAGTGCGCGAACGCCTTCTTCCCCGGGTTGTCGAACAACGACGGCGGCATGGCCGAGTACCTGCGCACCACCGCCCGCGCCTGCGTGAAGCTCGACCCGTCCACCGACCCGGCCGGCGTCGCCGCACTGGCGGATGCCGGCATCACCGCCTACCACGCCGTGCGCAAGGCGCTGCCGCTGCTGCACCCGGGCACGACGGCGGTCGTGCAGGGCGCCGGCGGCCTGGGCCACATCGGCGTCCAGTGCCTGGCCGCACTGTCGGGCACCCGGATCGTCGTCGTCGACCGCAACCCCGATGCCCTGGAGCTCGCCCGGCAGATCGGCGCGGACGAGACCGTGGTCGCCGACGGCAACCAGGTACAGGCGGTCCAGGACCTGACCGGCGGGGGCGCGGACGTCGTCTTCGACTTCGTCGCCGAGCAGGGCGCGGAGATGGACGGCTGGCACATGACCGGCCCGGCCGGCTCGTACTACGTCATCGGGTACGGCGGCGAGCTCCGGATCCCGACGCTGGACTTCGTCGCCGGCGAGAAGAACGTGGTCGGCAACATCGTCGGCACCTACAGCGACCTGGCCGAGCTGATGGTGCTCGCGCAGGCCGGGAAGGTCACCCTGCACACCCAGCAGTACCCGCTCGACCGGGCCGTGGACGCGCTGCGCGACCTCGACGCCGGGAAGGTGCGGGGGCGCGCCATCCTCGTCCCCTGACCCGGACAGCCCTCCCGGCCGGTGCGCCGGCCGGGAGGGCCTGCCGGGGACCGCGCCGGGTGCGTCCCGGGACGGCTGCCTCCGCAGCCGGGCGGCTGCCCGGTCCCAGGAGCACCCCGCCGCCCGGTAGGAAGAGGCCATGGCTGTGGTCCAGGAAGTGCGCGACCGGGTCCTCGTCGTCCGCATCCAGCGCGAGGAGAAGCGCAACGCCATCGACCGCGCGACGACCGACGGCATCGAGGCCGCGCTGGACCGCCTGGACGACGACCCGGGGCTCCTGGTCGGCGTCATCACGGGGACGGCGACGGTGTTCTCCGCGGGCACCGACCTCAACGAGCCGGTCAGCCCGGCCACGGAGCGCGGCGGGGAGTACGGCCTGATCCGCCGGTCGCGGGTCAAGCCGCTGATCGCCGCCGTGGAGGGGCCGGCGTTCGGCGGGGGATTCGAGATCGTGCTGGCCAGCGACCTCGTGGTCGCCTCCACCACCGCACGCTTCGCGCTGCCGGAGAGCCGCCGGGGGCTGGTCGCCAGCTCCGGCGGGCTCTTCCGTGCCCTGCGCTCACTGCCCGTCAACGTCGCACGGGAACTGCTCCTCACCGGGGCGGAGCTCGACGTCCGCCGCGCGCACGAGCTCGGCCTGGTCAACCGCCTCGCGGCGCCGGGTGGTGCGGTCGAGGCGGCGCTCGCGATGGCCGGGGAGATCTGCGCGTCGTCCCCCGTCAGCGTGCGGGAGACCCTCCGGGCGATCGCCACCCAGCAGGAGGCCGACGAGGACCTGGGGTGGTCGGCCACCGCGGCCGCGCAGGAGACGGTCCTCGCCTCCCAGGACCGGGTGGAGGGCATCGCCGCCTTCCTGGGACGGCGCACGCCCCGGTGGCAGGGGAGGTGATCCGTCCTCGGCCGGGCACGGTCCGGCGCCGGGTCCCGGTGACCGGAACGCCGCAGCAGGTCGCGCGCGGGGGCAACCTGCATGGTCGGGGTCCCGCCGGCTCCCCGAGGACGGTGATGACGCAGGCGACCACCCCACCGGACGTGGCCCGCACCTGAGGGCGCGCGCATCGTCGGCCGCGAGATCGGCCTGACCTCGCCCGCGGTGCAGCGCCGGCTGGGCGTCGACCGCCCCGACGTCGGGGCGGTCGCCCCGGACCTGCTCGCCGGCAGCACGGCCGAGGTCGCGTAGCCCGTCGGTCCCCGCATCCTCCGCCGCCGTGTGTCACCCGGGACATCGGCCCGCCGTGCTGTCGACAGTCCTCTGCCGGGTGTCGACTCACGACCACTACGATGTCGGGGTCGGGGAGAGGGGACGACCGTGGAGTCGCTGGCCAGTCTGGACCGCAGCACCCTGCGCGAACGCGCGCTCGAGTCACTGCGCTCGGCCGTCCTCTCCGGCCACTACCGGCCCGGTGACCACCTCGGCGAGGTCGAGCTCGCGTCGTCGCTCGGGGTGAGCCGGGGCACGGTGCGGGAGGCACTCCGGCACCTCCAGCAGGAGGGCCTGGTCACCGCCGGCAACCGGGGGATGCTGCGGGTCAACAGCCTCAGCGCCGCAGAGGTCCGCGAGCTCTTCCAGGTCCGCGCGGCCCTCGAGGGCCTGGCGGTCCGGGAGGTCATCGCCTCCCCGCGGCGGGAGGCCGCGGTGGTTGCGCTGCGCGACGCGCTCGAGCGGATCGCCGCCGAGGACGAGGAGTCGCCGGCACGGATCGAGGCGGACCTGGCCTTCCACCTCCTGCTCTGCCGTCTGTCGGGCAACTCGATGCTCGTCGAGGCGTGGCAGCGGCTGGAGGGCCGCATGCGGGTGGCCATCCTCAACGCCGCGGCGTGGCAGGCACCGATGACGGCACGGGACCGGCACGCCCCGATCGTCGACGCCATCGAGCAGGGGGACGTGGCCGGGGCCCAGCGTGTGCTCGAGGACCACATGACCGCCGCTGCCGAGCACTTCGCGGAGTCCGCCCAGCCCGCCTGACCGCTCCGTGCGGCAGCAGCACCGACCCCCTCTGTGGCGGCGGCGCCGCAGGCCCGACGGCAGCGCATGCCCGGCGGGACTGCCGCATCCCCGGCGGCAAACGCCGCCTACCCCGCTCCGCCCCCACGGCGGCAGCGCGGCCGGAGCCTGTCCGGTCCGTCCTGCCCGGGGGTGACGCCGGCCCGCACCTGCCGCGCCGGCCCGCGCCCGGGATGCGGCCGATCCCGGAGTGACCCTTGACACCGTGACGCGCGCCACCCACACTCGGTCGGGAGTTGACTGTTAACAGTTAACGCACAACGGGGACCACGCCCATCGCCCACCCGGAGACACCATGACCGAACGGCACCCTCCCGTCCGCGACCCCCATCTCGAAGAGGTCGCCGCCTGGCACCCGATCGAGGGCACCCCGACCAAGAAGAAGGTCGCCATCGGGTGCTCCGTCGGCGCGACGATCGAGACCTACGACTTCATCGGCTTCGGCATCGCGGCCGCGCTGTACTTCAACACCGCCTTCTTCCCCGCGGACGACCCGCTGTCGGGCACGCTGCTGTCCTTCGCCACGCTGGGCATCGGTTTCGCGGTGCGCCCGCTCGGCGGGATCATCGGCGGCTACCTCGGCGACCGGATCGGCCGCAAGCCGGTCCTCGTCGGCTCCCTGCTGCTCATGGGCATCGCGACGGTGCTCATCGGGGTCCTGCCCACCTACCAGCAGGTCGGCATCTGGGCCGGCATCCTGCTGGTGGTCGTCCGGGTCGTCCAGGGCCTCGCGTTCGGCGCGGAGTGGGGCGGCGCGATCCTCATGTGCTTCGAACACGCGCCCTGGCGCAAGAAGGGCCTGTACACCGGCATCACCCAGGCCGGCTTCCCGGTGGGGCTGCTGCTGGCCAACCTCGCCTTCCTGGCCAGCGTCCCGCTGGGCGGCTCGTGGGCGTGGCGCGTGCCGTTCCTGCTCAGCGCCGTCCTGATCGTCGTGGGCATCGTGATCCGGCTCAAGGTCGAGGAGTCGCCCGAGTTCGAGGAGCTCAAGGAGGAGGGCGAGCTCTCCAAGAACCCGCTCCTCGAGGTGCTCCGCGACGACTGGCGGAACATCCTGCGCGCCTTCTGCCTGCGGATCACCGAGACCGCCGGTTACGCGGTGTCGGTCACGTTCATGCTGTCGTACGTCGCCGCCGAGGAGCTGGCCGACCGGTCGGTCACGCTCACCGCGACCATGATCGCGGCCGGGATCGGCATCTTCGCCACCACGTACTGGGGCGCGCTGACCGACCGCGTCGGGCGGCGCCCGGTGTACCTGCTGGGCACCGCGCTGCACCTGCTGTGGGGCATCCCGCTGTTCCTCGTGGTCAACACCGGCGCGGCCGTGGCGATCGTCTTCGCCTTCGTCATCAGCTACGCGGTGCTGCAGAACTCGCTGGCCGGGGTGCAGGGCGCCTGGTTCTCGGAGTTGTTCGCGACCAAGACCCGTACGACCGGCGCGTCGCTGGCCTACCAGATGTCGGCCGTCGTGTCCGGGTTCACCCCGCTCGTCACCACCGCGCTCTACGCCGGCTTCGGCTGGATCGGCCCGGCGCTGCTGTTCAGCGGCTACGGCCTGCTGGGCCTGGTCGCCGCGCTGCTGACCCGCGAGACCTGGGGGCGGACGGAGCGCGACGAGGTCGCCGCCCTCGAGCGCTCGATCCGGACGTCGGCGCCCGGCGGGGTCCCCACGCCCCGCAACCGGGTGGCCGCCTCCCGGCCGACGGCCGACTCCGCCACCGACTGACCCGACCCGAGGAGGAACACGACATGACCTCGCTGACCACACCGCGGACGGCCGGCACCACGGCCGACCGGGCCGAGCGGATCGACCGCATCCGCCAGGCCGCCCACCGGATCCGCCGCAACGCCCTCGACATGGGGGAGGTGCAGGGGCAGGGCTACATCGGGCAGGCGCTCGGCGTCGCCGACGTCCTCGCCGCCGTCTACACCGACCAGTTGCGGTACCGGCCCGAGGACCCGCACTGGGCCGACCGCGACCGCTTCCTGCTCTCCATCGGTCACTACGCCATCGCGCTCTACGCGGCGCTGGCCGAGGCCGGCACCATCCCGCTCCAGGAGCTGGAGACCTACGGCTCCGACGACTCCCGGCTGCCGATGTCGGGGATGGCCTCCTACACCCCCGGCATGGAGATCTCCGGGGGATCGCTGGGCCACGGCCTGACGGTGGCCACCGGGATGGCCCTGGGGCTGCGCCACCTCGGCAACCCCGCCCGGGTGTTCAACCTGCTCTCCGACGGCGAGCTGGACGAGGGCTCGACGTGGGAAGCCGCCATGGCCTGCGCCCACCACGGCCTGGACAACGTGACCGCGATCGTCGACGTCAACGCCCTGCAGGCCGACGGACCCACGGTCGGTGTCCTGCGGACCGAGCCGGTCACCGAGAAGTGGCAGGCGTTCGGCTGGCACGCCCTGCGCGTGGACGGCAACGACGTCGCCGCGCTCATCGACGCCCTCGACGAGATCCGGGAGCACCGCGGCTCGCCCTCGGTGCTGATCTGCGACACCCGCATCGGCTGCGGGGTGCCGCTGCTCGAGAGCCGGGAGAAGGCCCACTTCATGCGGGTCGAGGAGCACGAGTGGCAGATCGCCCGCGACCAGCTGCAGGAAGGACTGGCCCGATGACCAGCACGACGCCCCGCAAGAAGCTGACCACCTCGGCGATGATCGCCTCGTTCGCCGACCCCGGGCAGCGCACCACCAGCGCCCCGTTCGGGCACGCGCTGAACCGGCTGGCCGAGGAGCGGCCCGAGATCGTCGGGCTGTCGGCCGACCTGGCCAAGTACACCGACATGCACGTGTTCCGCGACGCCCACCCGGACCGCTTCTTCCAGATGGGCATGGCCGAGCAGGCGATGCTCGGCGCGGCGGCCGGGCTGGCGGAGGTCGGGCTGGTGCCGTTCGCGTCCACCTACTCGGTGTTCGCCACCCGGCGGGCCTACGACTTCCTCTGCCTGGACATCGCCGAGCCCGGCCTCAACGTCAACGTCGTCGGCGCCCTGCCCGGCCTGACGACCGGCTACGGCCCCAGCCACCAGGCCACCGAGGACCTCGCCATCCTCCGCGGCTGCCCGAACCTGACCATCGTCGACCCCTGCGACTCGGTCGACATCGAGCAGGCCGTGCCGGCCCTGGCGGACGCACCCGGCCCGACGTACCTCCGCCTGCTGCGGGGCGCGGTGCCCACGGTGCTCGACGAGTACGACTACCGCTTCGAGCTGGGCAGGGCCGCCGAGCTGCGCACCGGCCGGGACGTCGTCCTCATCTCCACCGGCCTGATGACGATGCGGGCGCTGCAGGCCGCGGCCCGGCTCGAGGCCGACCACGTCGACGTCGCCGTGCTGCACGTGCCGACCATCAAGCCGCTGGACCGGGAGGCGATCCTGCGGGCGGCGGCGACCGACCGGCTCGTGGTCACCCTGGAGAACCACACCGTCGTCGGCGGGCTGGCCGAGTCGGTCGCCTCGACGCTGGCGTTCGCCGGCGTGGGGACGCGCGTGGTGCCGATCGCCCTGCCCGACGAGTTCCTCGCCGCCGGTGCGCTGCCCACCCTGCACGACCGCTACGGCTTGTCCACCGACGCTGTCATCGCCCGGGTCAAGGCCGAGCTCGGTGGCACCGCGCACGGCCCGTGGTCGGCCGACCCGGCTCCGGCCACGGCCTGAGGGAGCCGGCGATGACCGTGACGACCCCCGGCACGACCGTGTCGGCCGGGACCCTCGACCCCCGGCTCGGGTGCTCCACGATCTCCTTCCGCAGGCTCCCCCTGCCGGCGGCGCTGGCGCAGGTCGCCGCACAGGGCTTCGGGGAGACCGACCTCGGTGCCCTCCCCGGCGTCTGTGACCACGTGCCGATCCCGCTCCCCGCGGGCCTGGTCGACGAGCTGGCCGAGCAGGTGCTCGCCGGCGGGGTGGCGGTCCGGGTGGTCAATGCCGACGTCGGCGACATGGACGCCCCCGACCTCGACGGGCCGGTGCTGCGCCAGCGGCTGCGCCCGCTGGCCGAGCTGGCCCGGGCGGTCGGCACCTCCACGATCGTGCTGCCGTGCGGCCGGGTGGGGACGACGCCGCGCAGCGAGCTGGCCGACGACGTCGCCGCGGTCGCCCGGGCCCTCACCACCGCCGCCGAGTTCCTCGGGGACGCGGGCCTCGACCTCCTCGTGGAGGCCCCGCACTCCCGGCGGCTGTGCGCCGATCTCGACCGGGCGGAGCAGCTGTACGAGGCGCTCGGCGACGCACCCGTCGGCGCGGTGCTCGATCTCAGCCACGTCGTGGCCGGCGGCGGGGACGAGGTCGACGCCGTGCGCCGGTTCGGTGACCGTGTCCGCCACGTGCACCTGCGCGACGCCGTGCGGGGCGACATCAACCGCAGCATCGGCCGCGGCGAGGTCGACTTCCCGGCGGCGATCGACGCGCTCACCACCGCCGGCTACCGGGGCCACTACAGCCTCGAGCTCGAGACCCACGACATCGACGACGCCGACCGACCGGCCGAGGCCGGCCGCGCCGGCCGCTACATCACCTCTCTGCTGCAGGCCTGAGGCCTGCACCCAACCACCCGAAGACCCCCTGGAGGACCCCCATGACCGTCACCGACAAGACCGCCGTCGTCACCGGCGCCGGCTCCAAGCGCGGCATCGGCCGCGCCACCGCCCACGCCCTCGCCGCTGCCGGCTGGAACATCGCCGTCCTCGACCTGGACGAGGCCAGCGCCAAGGACGCCGCCGCCGAGGTGGAGGAGCGCTCGGGCGTGCGCGCCGTGGGCATCGGCTGCGACGTCACCGACGAGGCGTCGGTCGACGCCGCGCTGGCCGTCCTCGACGGGGCGCTGCCCCCGGTCGGCGCCCTGGTCAACAACGCCGGGATCACCTCGCCGGTCCCGTTCCTCGAGGTGACCGGCGAGGAGTGGGACCGCGTCTTCGCCGTCAACGTCCGCGGCGCCTACAACGTCACCCGGCGCCTGGCGCCCGGCATGGCCGAGCGCGGCTTCGGCCGCATCGTGTTCCTGTCGTCGGTCTCGGCCGAGCGCGGCGGAGGCGTCTTCGGCGGCGTCGCGTACTCCGCGGCCAAGGCCGCGGAGCTCGGCTTCACCCGGGCGCTGGCCCGCGAGCTCGGCCCCCGCGGCGTGACGGTCAACGCGGTGGCCCCGGGGCTCATCGACACCGACATCACCGGCGGGGCGCTGGAGGGCGAGCGCAAGGCGCAGTTGCTCGCCGGCATCCCGGTGGGACGCAACGGCCGGGTCTCCGACGTCGCCGACCTCATCACCTTCCTGTGCCGTGAGGAGACCGGTTACGTCACCGGCGCGACCTACGACGTCAACGGCGGGTCACACATCCACTGAGGCGGGAGGGACCGGTCGACGGTGCATCCGCGTTCCGTTCTGAGGAAGGGTGCGGGTGACACCGTCGGCCGGTCGTGGTCGAGTACGCCCACGCGGTCGGCGCACCGCCCACCCGGAACCGATGACAGGCAGGTAGGGACGAGATGTTCAGCAAGGTCCTGGTCGCCAACCGCGGGGAGATCGCGGTGCGGGCGTTCCGCGCCGCCTACGAGCTGGGCGCGGGGACGGTGGCGGTGTTCCCGTGGGAGGACCGCAACTCCGTGCACCGGCTGAAGGCCGACGAGAGCTACCAGATCGGGGAGGAGGGCCACCCGGTCCGCGCCTACCTCTCGGTGGAGGAGATCGTCGGCGCCGCACGGCGGGCCGGCGCCGACGCGGTCTACCCCGGCTACGGCTTCCTGTCGGAGAACCCGGAGCTGTCCGCGGCGTGCGCGGCGGCGGGGATCACCTTCGTCGGCCCGTCGGCCGAGGTGCTGGAGCTGACCGGCAACAAGGCGCGGGCGATCGCCGCGGCCCGGGAGGCCGGGCTGCCGGTGCTGGCCTCGACCGATCCCAGTGACGACGTCGACGCGGTGCTGGCCGCCGCGCGGGAGATGCCGTTCCCGGTGTTCGTCAAGGCCGTCGCCGGCGGCGGCGGGCGCGGCATGCGGCGGGTGGAGGACCCGGCGGAGCTGGCCGGGGCGGTGTCCGCGGCGATGCGGGAGGCCGAGGCCGCGTTCGGCGACGCGACGGTCTTCGTGGAGCAGGCGGTGGTCGAACCGCGGCACATCGAGGTGCAGGTCCTCGCCGACGGCACCGGCAACGTGGTGCACCTGTTCGAGCGGGACTGCTCGGTGCAGCGCCGCCACCAGAAGGTGGTGGAGCTGGCCCCGGCGCCCAACCTGGACCCGGCGCTGCGGGAGCGGATCTGCGCCGACGCGGTCGCCTTCGCCCGGGCCATCGGCTACGTCAACGCCGGCACCGTGGAGTTCCTGCTGGACCGCGAGGGCCGGCACGTGTTCATCGAGATGAACCCGCGCATCCAGGTGGAGCACACCGTCACCGAGGAGGTGACCGACGTCGACCTGGTGCAGGCCCAGCTGCGGATCGCCTCGGGGGAGACCCTCGCCGACCTCGGCCTGTCCCAGGACACGATCGTGCTGCGGGGCGCGGCGCTGCAGTGCCGGATCACCACCGAGGACCCGGCCAACGGCTTCCGCCCCGACACCGGGCGGATCACCGCCTACCGCTCGCCGGGCGGCGCCGGCATCCGCCTGGACGGCGGGGCGTCGCTGGGCGCGGAGGTCGAGGCGCACTTCGACTCGCTGCTGGTGAAGCTGACCTGCCGCGGCCGCGACTTCGACATCGCGGTGGCCCGGGCCCGCCGCGCCGTGGCGGAGTTCCGCATCCGCGGGGTGGCGACCAACATCCCGTTCCTGCAGGCGGTGCTCGACGACCCGGACTTCCGCGCCGGACGGGTGACGACGTCGTTCATCGAGCAGCGACCGCACCTGCTCACCGCGCGCTCCTCGGCCGACCGCGGCACCCGGCTGCTGACCTACCTGGCCGACGTGACGGTCAACCAGCCGCACGGCGAGCGGCCGCACCTGGTCGACCCGTTGGAGAAGCTGCCGCGGGTGGACCTGCGCGCGGCACCCCCGGAGGGCTCGCGGCAGCGGCTGCTCGCCGCCGGTCCCGAGGGCTTCGCCCGGCAGTTGCGGGAGCAGACGGCGCTGGCGGTCACCGACACCACCTTCCGCGACGCCCACCAGTCGCTGCTCGCCACGCGCGTGCGCACCAAGGACCTGCTCGGCGTGGCGGGGCACGTCGCCCGCACCACCCCCCAGCTGTTCAGCCTGGAGTGCTGGGGCGGGGCCACCTACGACGTGGCGCTGCGGTTCCTGCACGAGGACCCGTGGGACCGGCTGGCCGCGCTGCGCCAGGCCGTCCCGAACGTGTGCCTGCAGATGCTGCTGCGCGGCCGCAACACCGTCGGCTACACCCCCTACCCCGAGCAGGTCACGACGACGTTCGTCGAGGAGGCCGCGCGCACCGGGATCGACGTCTTCCGGATCTTCGACGCGCTCAACGACGTCGGCCAGATGCGCCCGGCCATCGACGCGGTCCGGACCACCGGGACGGCGGTCGCGGAGGTGGCGCTGTGCTACACCGGCGACCTCTCCGACCCCGGCGAGACGCTGTACACCCTCGACTACTACCTGCGGCTGGCCGAGCAGATCGTCGACGCCGGCGCGCACGTCCTGGCGATCAAGGACATGGCCGGCCTGCTCCGCCCGCCCGCGGCCGCCACGCTGGTCACCGCGCTGCGGGAGCGGTTCGACCTACCGGTGCACCTGCACACCCACGACACCGCCGGCGGCCAGCTGGCCACCCTGCTGGCCGCGTGGCAGGCCGGCGTGGACGCCGTCGACGGGGCGGTCGCGTCCATGGCCGGCACCACCAGCCAGCCCCCGTTGTCGGCGATCGTCGCCGCCACCGACGCGACCGAGCGGGCCACCGGCCTGGACCTCGCCGCGGTCAACGACCTGGAGCCCTACTGGGAGGCGGTGCGCCGCATCTACGCCCCGTTCGAGTCCGGGTTGCCCTCCCCGACCGGCCGGGTCTACACCCACGAGATCCCCGGCGGGCAGCTGTCCAACCTGCGTCAGCAGGCCATCGCCCTGGGGCTGGGCCAGCGCTTCGAGGAGGTCGAGGACGCCTACGCCGCCGCCGACCGGCTGCTGGGCCGGCTGGTCAAGGTCACGCCGTCGTCGAAGGTCGTCGGCGACCTGGCGCTGCAGCTGGTCGGCTCCGGCGTGAAGGTCGAGGACTTCGCCGCCGACCCCGGCACGTACGACCTGCCGGACTCGGTCATCGGCTTCCTCCGCGGCGAGCTCGGCGACCCGCCCGGCGGCTGGCCCGAGCCGTTCCGCACCCGGGCGCTGGAGGGTCGCCGCGAGGCGCAGCCCCCCGCCGAGCTGACCGACGCCGACCGCGACGGCCTCGCGCAGGAGCCGCGCGCCACGCTCAACCGGCTGCTGTTCCCCGGTCCGACCAAGGAGTACCTGGCCCACGCCGACGCCTACGGCGACGTCTCCGTGCTGCCGACCAAGGAGTTCCTCTACGGCCTGCGGCCCGGTGACGAGCACGCCGTCGACATCGAGCCCGGCGTGACGCTGCTGATGGGCGTCGAGGCGGTCTCCGACCCCGACGAGCGGGGCATGCGCACGGTCATGTGCACCCTCAACGGCCAGCTGCGCCCGGTGTCGGTCCGCGACCGCTCCGTCGAGGCCGCGGTCAAGGCCGCCGAGAAGGCCGACCGCAGCGATCCCAGGCAGGTGGCCGCCCCGTTCGCCGGCGTGGTCACCCTGTCGGTCAAGGAGGGCGATCCCGTCGAGGCCGGCCAGCCGGTGGCGACCATCGAGGCGATGAAGATGGAGGCCGCGATCACCGCGCCGGCCGCCGGCACGGTGCAGCGCCTGGCCATCGGCGCCGTCCAGCAGGTGGAGGGCGGTGACCTGCTCGTCGTCCTGGGCTGACGGTGGTCAGTAGTGGATGACGCCGCGGGAGCCGCCGCCCACCGTGACCGCGTCCCCGGTGATCGCCGCGCTGCGGGGTGAGGCGAGGAAGGTGACGACGTCGGCGACCTCCCGGGCGGTGACCAGCCGGCCGATGCTGGTGCCGGCGGCCATCGCCCGGGCCACCTCCTCCGGCGTGCTGCCCTGCTCGGCCGCGCGGTCGGCCAGCACCCGGGCGGTCCGCTCGGTCACCGTCGTGCCCGGGTGGACGACGGTGACCGTGATGCCGGCCGGCCCCAGCTCGTCGGCGAGGTTCGCGGTCATCGCGGCGACGGCGACGTTGCGGACCGACCCGACCAGCGAGCCGGTGCGGCGGGCGTTGAGCCCGCTGATGTTGACGATCCGGCCCCAGCCGGCGGCGGCCATGTGCGGTGCCACGGCCCGGGCGAAGCGCAGGTAGCCCAGCACCTTCGTCTCCACCTCCTCGCGCAGCGCGTCGTCGGTCAGTTCCGCCAGCGGCGGCACCGACCCCGACGAGGCCGGCCGGGCGGCGGCGTTGACCAGCACGTCGACCCCGCCGAGCTCGGTCACGACCCGCTCGACCACGCCCCGCACCGCGGCGTCGTCGGTGGTGTCGGCGGGGCAGGTCAGCACGGCCGTGCCGTGCCTCCGGACGCGCTCGGCGGCGGCCTCGAGCGCCTCGCGCCCGCGCGCGACCAGCGCCACGTGCGCTCCCTCGGCCGCGAGTCCCTCGGCGATCTCCCGGCCGATGCCGCGGCTGGCGCCGGTGACGATCGCGCGCTTGCCGGTGAGCTGCAGGTCCATGCCCTCTGCCTACCGGCCCCGGCCGCGGACGGCGAGGTGGCGGCCCCGGCCCCGGCGGGACGGTGCGACCGGTCACAGGCGCAGAGTCGGTGGCATGGACCCGCTCCCCGCCGACGAGGGACACCGCGCCGGCGAGGCGGGGTTCCGCCGGGCCTCGCTGGCCGTCTTCCTGGCCGGGGTGGCGGTGTTCGCGATGCTCTACCTGCCCCAGGTGCTGCTGCTCGAGCTCACCCGCGTCTTCGGGGTGTCCCCGGCCTCCTCGACGCTGGCGGTCTCGGTGGCCACCGCGGGCCTCGCGGCCGGGCTGCTCGTGCTCGGTCCCGTCTCCGACCGGCGCGGGCGGACGGCGCTCCTGCACGCCGGCCTCGCCGCGTCGGCGCTGCTGGCCGCACTGGTCGCCGTGGCGCCGTCCTGGCCGGTGCTCCTGGTCCTGCGGGCGCTGCAGGGGTTCGCGCTCGCCAGTCTGCCCGCCGTGGCCGCGGCCTACCTGCGCGAGGAGCTGCACGCCTCGGTCGGCGCCCGTGCCATCGGCCTGTTCGTGAGCGGCAACGCCATCGGCGGGCTGACCGGCCGCCTGCTCGGCGGCGTGCTCGTCGACCTCGGCGGCTGGCGCACCGCGACCGGCGGCATCGCGCTGCTGGGGATGGGTTGCGCGGTGGCGGTCCGGGTGCTGCTGCCGCCGTCCCGGGGGTTCGTGCGGGTACCGCGGGAGGTGCCGGTGCTGCGCCAGCTGGTCGCCGGCGTGACCGACCCCGTGCTGCTCGGGCTCTACGGTTGCGCGGCGCTGCTGATGGGCGCCTTCGTGGCGGTCTACAACGCCGCGACGTTCCGGCTGGAGTCCCCGCCGTACGGGCTGGCACCCGGGGTGGCGGGGCTGGTGTTCCTGGCCTACCTGCTCGGGTCGGTCAGCTCGGCGGTCGGCGGGGAGCTGGCCGGGCGGTTCGGGCGGCGCCCGGTGGTGCCGGTGGCGGTGGCGGTGATGGCGGGCGGGGTGGTGCTGACCCTCGCCGCGCCGCTGGGTCTGTTCGTCGCCGGGCTGTGCGTGCTCACCGTCGGCTTCTTCGCCGCCCACGGCGTGGCCAGCGGGTGGGTGGCGGTGCGGGCCGCCTCGGGCGGGCGCGCGGTCGGGCAGGCCGCCTCGCTGTACTCGTTCTGGTACTACGTGGGCTCGTCCGTGGGCGGCACCCTCGCCGGGCTCGCCTGGGACCGCGCCGGCTGGCCGGCCGTCGTCCTGTTGACCGGGGGTCTCACCCTGGCCGCGCTCGTCCTCTCGCTGGTGCTCGGGCGCAGCACCAGCCTGCTGCCCGACGGCCGCCGGCCCGGCTGAGGGCCGGGCCGGCGGCCGTGCATCTCCGTGGACCCGCCCCGTGCCCGTCGCGGGTGTGCACGGAGGTGGACTCAGTCCTCGACGATCCAGACGGCGCTGTTCGGCGGCAGCGCCACGGTCCCACCGGCGGAGTGCACCCGCGTGCTCGAGCTGAGCAGCACCGTGCCGGAGCACCTGACCAGCGCGGTCTGGGTGCCCATGTTGACCATGCAGCGGACGGTCTCCTCCTCGCCCGCGCAGCGCACGGTCAGGACGTCGTCGTGCGTGGTGACCGCCGCGGTGCCGGAGTTGAAGGCGGGGTGCGCCTTCCGCAGCGCCAGTGCCCGGCGGTAGAGCTGCAGTGTCGAGCCGCTGCGCCCGGCCTGCCGGGACACCGCGTACCGGCCCCAGTCGGCCGGGATCGGCAGCCACGGCTCCGCGGCGCCGTCGGGGGAGAAGCCCACCCCGGCAGAGGCGTTCCACGGCATCGGGATGCGGCAGCCGTCGCGGCCGGCGCGGGCCCCGCCGCTGCGCAGGAAGATCGGGTCGCGCTTGGCCTCGTCGGGGACGACGGCCTGCGGCAGGCCCAGTTCCTCGCCGGCGTAGAGGTAGGCCGAGCCCGGCAGGGCCAGCACGAGCATCGCGGCGGCCCGGGCGCGGGCGCGGCCCAGTGCGCCGCCACCGAAGCGGGTGACCTGGCGCTCCTTGTCGTGGTTGCCCAGCACCCAGGACACCGGGGCCCCGACGGCGCCGAACGCGTGCAGGGCGCTGGAGATGGCGTCGGCGAAGGACTCCGTCTCCCACGTGGACTTCAGCAGCCGGAACGACAGCGACTGGTGCATCTCGTCGGGCCGCGAGTAGAGCGCGACCTGGTCGAGGTCGGCCAGGCAGACCTCGCCGACCAGCATCGTGTCGGGGTACTCGTCGCAGATCGACCGCCAGCGGCGCCAGACGTCGTGCACCTCGGGCTGGTTCCAGGTCATCGCCTGCTCCGGGCCGTGCCCGAACAGGGTGGGGGCGTAGAAGCCGGGGTTGTCCCGCAGCGCGGCGTCCTTGTAGAGGCCGTAGGCGACGTCCACGCGGAAGCCGCTGACCCCGCGGTCGAGCCAGAACCGCAGCGTCCGCTCGAAGTCGGCGGCGACCTCGGGGTCGCGCCAGTTCAGGTCCGGCTGCTCGGGGGCGAACAGGTGCAGGTACCAGCGCCCGTCGGGAGTGCGGGACCAGGCCGGCCCACCGAAGAGGGACTGCCAGTTGTTCGGCGGCTCCTCCGACGGCGGGGCGAAGTGGTAGCGGCTCGCCTCGGGGCAGTCCGGGTCGGCCAGGGCGGCCTGGAACCAGCGGTGCTGGTCGGATGTGTGGTTGGGGACGACGTCCAGCACGACCCGCAGGCCCACCCGGCGGGCGTCGTCCACCAGGGCCTCGAGGTCGGCGACGTCGCCGTAGTCGGGGTCGACGGCGCGGTAGTCCACGACGTCGTAGCCGCCGTCGGCACCGCCCGAGGGGTAGTGCGGGTTGATCCACAGCGCGTCCACGCCGAGCCAGGCCAGGTAGGGCAGGCGGGACCGGAGGCCGGCCAGGTCGCCGATGCCGTCGCCGTTGCTGTCGGCGAACGAGCGCAGGTAGACCTGGTAGACCACGGCGCTGCGCCACCAGGGTGACGGAGCGGACGCTGGGGCGACCCGGGGGTCGGTCGAGAGCCCCGCGAGGGAGAGCCGACGTGCCATGGAGCCTCTATCGGCAGTCCGGTGTCACGGTGGGTGTGTCGTGCGTCACGAAGTGGACGGCTGTGACTGGCGGATGTTGCCAGCGCGGGCGTGTTCTGACTGGACACCACAGCGTTCTGGTGTGCAGAAAACCGTCCGGGGAGTTCCACGGCGTGGGTCACGATCCTCCCTCAGCACACCACCACCGAGGAGGTCGCACGTGCCGGAGGACGCAGCCCGGGCGGACGCGGTGCCGGGGCCGGGAGACCAGCGCCGCGCGCTGGCCGAGGCCAACCACATCCTCGTGGACCAGGGCATCCTCGACGCCTTCGGCCACGTGAGCGTCCGGTGCGCCGAGGACCCGGACACCTTCCTCCTGTCCCGGAACCTCGCGCCGGGCCTGGTCGGGGAGGACGACGTCCAGCGGTTCACCCTCGACGGGCGGACCGACGACCCCCGCCCCGGCTACCTCGAGCGGTACATCCACGCCGAGGTCTACCGCGCCCGCCCCGACGTGCAGGCCGTGGTGCACAGCCACTCGCCGGCGGTGATCCCGTTCGGCGTCACCAGCACCCCGCTGCGTCCGGTCCTGCACATGGCCGGGTTCCTGGCTCCGGAGGTGCCGGTCTTCGACACCCGGGACACCCTCGGCCCCGCGTCGGACCTGCTGATCCGCTCGGCCGACTCCGGCGCCGCGCTGGCCGCGGTCCTCGGCCCGGCCTCGGTCGTCCTGATGCGCGGCCACGGGTCCACGGCGGTCGGGCGGTCGCTGGAGGAGGCGGTGTACCGGGCCGTCTACACCGAGGTCAACGCGCACGCCCAGGCCGAGGCCCTACGCCTCGGCGGCTGTGTCTACCTCACCGACGAGGAGGCCGCCGCCACCGTGGCCACGAACACCGGGCAGCTGCCCCGCGCCTGGGGGTTCTGGCGCGACCGGGCCCACCGCCCGGCGTGACCGCACACTGCTCCGCCCTCCCCACCCCCTCCCGAAGGAGAGCCATGTCGACCCGACCCTGGACGCGCGCCGCCGCCGCCGGCGCCGTGACCCTGCTCGCGCTGAGCGCGTGCGGTGGTTCCGACGACGCCGGAGGTGACGCCGGTGACGGGGGGCTGACCGCCGTCACCATCGGCACCCAGCCGATCGTCGACTCGGCCCCGCTCTACCTCGGCGTCGACCAGGGCTTCTTCGAGGAGGAGGGGCTCGACCTCACCATCGAGTCCGCGGTCGGCGGCGCGGCCGTCGTCCCCAGCGTGGTCTCCGGCGAGTTCCAGTTCGGCCGCGGAAACGTCCTGTCCACGATGATCGCCGTGTCGCAGGGGCTGCCCCTGCAGTGCATCACCAACGCCAACTCCACCGCCGGGAACCCCGACTTCGGGGCCGTGGTGGTCCCGGGGGACTCGCCGATCCAGTCGATGGCCGACCTGGGCGGCCGCACGGTGTCGGTCAACACGCTGAACAACATCGGCGACACCACCATCCGATCGGTCGTGGAGGACGCCGGCGGGGACCCCCAGGCGGTGCGGTTCGTCGAGATCCCCTTCCCCGACGCCCCCGCCGCGCTGCAGTCGGGGCAGGTCGACGCCGCGTGGATCCTCGACCCGTTCCTCACCGAGGCCGTCGATGCCGGGGGGCGGGTGCTGTCGTACAACTTCTCCGACTTCCACCCCGAGCTCGACATCTCCTGCGTCTTCACCTCCGAGCAGCTGATCCAGGAGCAGCCGGAGGTGGTCGAGGCCTTCCAGCGGGCCATGAACCGGTCGCTGGAGTTCTCGCAGGACAACCCCGACGAGGTCCGGCGGATCACCGGCACCTACACCGAGATCGACCCGGCGGTGCTGGAGCGCATCGTGATCCCGACCTTCCGGCCCGAGTTCAACCGCGAGGCGATGGAGCTGCTCGGGGCGAAGGCCGCCGAGTACGGGACCCTGCCCGAGGAGCCCGACCTCGACCAGCTGCTGCCCTGACGCCCGCCGGCCCGGGGAGGACGTCCGCCTCCCCGGGCCGAGGGGCCCCGCGGCGAGCGGGGTCACCGACCCCGCCTGCCGGGCGCCCGCCGCGGCATAGCATCGGCGCTCGTGCGCCCGTTCCTGCTGCTGGCCTCGCGGGCCGAGGACGTGGCCGCGGACGACGAGTACGCGGCCTTCCTCCGGCTGACCGGCCTGGAGGAGGGGCAGCTGCACCGCATCCGCATGGAGGCCGCGCCGCTGCCGGCGCTGGACCTCGACGACTACGCCGGGGTCCTCCTCGGCGGTGGGCCGTTCAACTCCAGCGACCCGTACGAGGCGAAGACGCCGGTCCAGCACCGCGTCGAGGCCGAGCTGCGGGCGCTGCTGGACCAGGTGGTCGCCCGCGACCTGCCCTTCTTCGGCGCCTGCTACGGCATCGGGACCCTGGGGGTGCACCAGGGCGGGGTGGTCGACCGCACCTACGGCGAGCCGGTGTCCTGCGTGCCGATCGTGCTCACCCCCGCCGGCCGGGAGGACCCCGTGCTGGCCGGGTTGCCGGAGGTCTTCGACGCGCTGGTCGGTCACAAGGAGGCCTGCCGGGTGCTGCCGCCGTCGGCGGTGCTGCTGGCCACCTCCGCCGCCTGCCCGGTGCAGATGTTCCGGGTCGGGCGCAACGTCTACGCCACCCAGTTCCACCCCGAGCTCGACGTCGCCGGGGTGGTCACGCGGGCGCGGGTCTACCAGCACGCCGGCTACTTCCCACCCGCCGAGCTCGAGGAGCTCATCGCCCGGCTGCGCACCGCGGTGGTGTCCGAGCCCGGGCGCATGCTGGCCAACTTCGTCGCCCGCTACGCCTGAGCGTCCCGGGCGGGCGCTTCTGCCGGGGGTCCGCGGGGAGGCAGACTGCCAGCGCACGCCCGGCCGGGTCGCCGGCCCGGGCCCGGAACACGTCGGAGGAGGCCCGATGACCCCAGCGCCGCCTCCGGTGAGCGCCGCCGGGGCGACCGGCACGCAGTCGTCCCCGGGCGGGGGGAGCGGCCTGCTCGCCCGGGTCGCGCCGCTGCGCCGCCGGCTGCGCACCGAGGCCGGCAGCGCGGGCCTGCTCCTGCTGGCGACCGTGGTGGCGCTGCTGTGGGCCAACTCCCCGATGGGCGAGAGCTACGACGCGTTCTGGCACACGGAGTTCGCCGTCCGGATCGGTGGCACCGAGCTCGCCCTGGACCTGCAGCACTGGGTCAACGACGGGCTGATGGTGTTCTTCTTCTTCGTCGTCGGCCTCGAGATCAAGCGCGAGCTGGTCATGGGGGAACTCACCGACCGGCGCCGGGCCGCGGTGCCGGCGCTGGCCGCCGTGACCGGTCTCGCCGTGCCGGCGCTGGTCTACGTGCTGTTCAACCTCGGGGGCCCCGCGGTGTCGGCGTGGGGAGTGGTGATCTCCACCGACACGGCCTTCCTGCTCGGCGTGCTGGCGCTGGTCGGCCCGGCCTGCCCCGCGCAGCTGCGGCTGTTCCTGCTGACCCTCGCCATCGCCGACGACGTCGGCGCGCTGAGCGTGATCGCGCTCTTCTACACCGACGACCTGGCGCTCGGCCCGCTGGCCGTGGCCGTGCTCGGGCTGGCCCTGATGCTGGGCCTGCGGTACCTCAGGGTCTGGCGGGGGCCGGCGTACCTGGTGCTGGGCGTGGCGGTGTGGATCGCGATGTACGCCTCGGGCGTGCACCCGACCCTCGCCGGGGTCGTCATCGCGCTGTTCACCCCCGCCTACCCGGCCCGGGTGGCGGAGGTGGAGGACGCCGCCCGGCTGACGCGGGCCTACCGGCAGTCGCCCAACCCGGAGTTCGCCCGCGCCGCCCGGCTGAGCATCGACCGCTCGGTGTCGGCCAGTGAGCGGCTGCAGCAGCTGTGGCAGCCGTGGACCAGCTTCGTCATCGTCCCGGTGTTCGCCCTCGCCAACGCCGGGGTGGCGCTGACGGGGGAGACGCTGCGGGCGGCGCTGACCTCACCGGTGACCCTCGGCGTGATCGGGGGGCTCGTCCTCGGCAAGCTCCTGGGCATCCTGCTCGGCACGGTCGTGGCGGTGCGTTGCGGGCTGGGGGAGCTGGCGCCCGGACTGACCGGCTGGCAGCTGGCGGGGGGCGCGGCGCTGTCGGGCATCGGCTTCACCATCTCGCTGTTCATCGTCGACCTGGCGCTGGAGGACGAGCGGCTCGCCGACCAGGCGCGGGTCGGCGTCCTCACCGCGTCGCTGCTGGCCGCGCTGCTGGGCTGGGGGCTGTTCCGGCTGGCCGACCGCCGCCGTCCCGCGGGTGCCACGGGGCGGCCGGTGCTGCTCGACCCGCCGGTCGACCCCGCGCGCGACCACGTCTGCGGCCGGGTCGACGCACCGCTCACCCTCGTCGAGTACGGGGACTTCGAGTGCCCCTTCTGCGGCCGGGCCACCGGCGCGGTGGAGGAGCTGCGCGAGCGGTTCGGCGACCGGCTGCGCTACGTCTTCCGGCACGTCCCGCTGGTCGACGTCCACCCGCACGCGCGGCTGGCCGCCGAGGCGGCGGAGGCCGCCGCCGCGCAGGGCCGGTTCTGGGAGATGCACGACGAGCTGTTCGCCGCGCAGGACCGGCTGACCCCCGGCGACCTGCTCGACCACGCCGCGGCCATCGGCCTGGACGTGCAGCGCTTCGCCCGCGACCTGGGTGCCGGCCGCCATGCCCGCCGGGTCGAGGAGGACGTCGAGTCGGCGGAGGCCAGCGGCGTCGAGGGCACGCCCACCTTCTTCGTCAACGGACGCCGCCACGCCGGCCCCTACGACGCCGACACCCTCGCCGCCGCGCTGCTCGCCACGGCCGGGCCGGACGCCGGGTCGGCCGGCCCGCGCCCCGATGCCGACCACGCCGGTCTCGTGCTGCCGGCGCTCGGGCCGCGCCGCGGCGAGGCGCGGCCCCCCGTCGACGCCGCTCCCGGACCCGTGCCGGCCGACCTGCCGGAGACCCCGGACCGGGACGGCGCGGACCCGCGGCTGTCCGACGAGCACCTGGCCCTGCTCGAGCGGTTCGGCGTCCGCCGCCGGTACGACGCCGGTGACGCCGTCTTCCGCGAGGGCGACCGGGGGTACGACTTCGCCGTCGTGCTCTCCGGCGCGGTGGCGATGGTGGAGGACCTCGGCCGGCCGGGGCAGCGGGTGCTGGCCGTCCACGGCCCGCGGCGGTTCCTCGGCGAGCTGGACCTGTTCAGCGACCACCCGGTGTCCCTCACCGCGCTGGTGCTGCAGCCCGGGGAGGTGCTGTGCGTCCCCGACGACCGGATGCGCGAGGTCTTCGCCGCCGACCACGGGCTCAAGGAGACGGTGCTGCGGTCGTTCCTGCTGCGCCGGTCCATGCTGCTCGAGCTCGCCGCGGACCTGCGCATCGTCGGGCGGGCGGCCTCCCCGGACAGCCGCCGGCTGCAGGACTTCGCCCGCGCCCACCGGCTGGCGGCGGTCTTCGTCGACCTCGACCGCAGCGACGACGGGGCGCAGATGCTGGTCGAGCTGGGGGTGTCGGAGGCGGACCTGCCGGTGGTGGTGTGGCGGCGCGGGGAGGTGCTGCGCAACCCGACCGACGCCGAGGTGGCGGCCGTGGTGGGCGCCGGCGGCTGAGCCGGGCCGGCCGCCCGGCCTGCCCGGTGGGGAGCTCGTGGCGGCGCTGTCCCGCCGCCGCCGACCCCCACCCGCCTGGTCGACGCGCTGGCGGCGACGCTCGGCGCGGACCGGGTGGACGCGCCGGCCCGTGCGCCGGCCGGGTTCGAGCGGGCCTGGGTCAGTCGGTGGTGGGCGGCAGCAGCCGGGGCATGAAGACCTCGTCGATCGGCCGCGGCCCGACGTACTGCCGGCAGGTGCAGGGCACCCACTGGTGCCCGGACCAGCGTCCCCGCTTGTCGTAGGTGTCGCGCCGCAGCTCGGCGTAGCAGGTGTTGGTCTCGGTGTCGTGCTGGCTGAGGGTGTGGCCGCAGCCGCACAGGGGCGCCGGCAGGGCCGGGGGTGCCGCGGGCCTGCGCCGGCTGAGCCGGCCGCCGAGGAAGCCCATCGCGAGCAGGGCCGCCCCGACGATCAGGCTGACAGGTTCCACCGTTGCGCTCCTCCCGCGTCGTGCTCCCCGACGGTAACGCGGGAGGAGCGCCGGTGGTGCCGGTCAGTCGGTCTTCTTGCCCCGGCCGCTGACCGCGTCGCGCAGGTGGTCCAGCAGGCTGGCGACGGGCCCCAGCACGGTGCGCACGCCGGCCTCGTTCGGCGTCATGGGGTGGGCCCGGGTGGGGGCCATCGCCTTGACCCGCTCCACGCTCTGGGCCATGCGCATCAGCTCGTCGCGGTCGAACGTCGCCCGCAGCTCGGTGAACATCCGGCTCTCCTCGTGCTCGACGTGGTGCCGGATCTCCCGGATCAGCGTCTGCACCTCGGTGTCGAACTGCGGGTCCTCGGGGTCCATGCGCTCGAGCCGCTTCATGGTCTCCTCGGCCTCGGCGTGCTCGTGCTTGGAGTGCTCGGCCTCCTCCTTGTCGACCTGCTTCTCCACGCGGGGGTACACCTGGGTCTCCTCGGCGACGGAGTGCTTGACGATGCCGATGGTCACCTCGTCGACCAGTTCCCGCTTGCGCCGCAGGACGTCGGGCCCGCTCTGCCCGAACAGTCCTTCCAGCTGGGTGAAGATGCGGTCGAACTCGCGGTGGTCCGCGCTCAGCAGGTCGACGACGTCCCGCTGGCTCTCGGTCTGTGTCACGGCGTGCTCCTCCCGGTCCGGTGGGCCCCCTGCATTCCCCCGAAACCACGGGCGACACACCGATCCGACCTCGTCCGATCCACTCGACCGGTTTGTTTCGATCTTGTGAACTCGGGCACAGGGGGGTCGTGGAGTCCTACGCCGTGGGGTTCGCCCGACCCGACCGCTGGTCGCCCGGGCGACCGACCGAACAGAGTCACCCGTGGCACGCCGTCGAGGCCCACCGGCCCTCGGCCGAGCTGGACGGCGAGGTGGAGCTCGCCGTCTGCGGCGCCATCGTGCAGGTCTGGGGCTCGCAGCAGTGGGAGCGCGTCGGCGCCGGCCGCACCGCCTGCCCGCAGTGCCAGCAGCTGACCGCGGTGGGCACGCCGCTGCGCGCCGTCGGCTGACCCGCCCGGGCGCCGGGGCGGTCAGCGCGCCGGTCGCCGGCCGCTGATCGCCGAGTGGCCGGTGATCTCGCGGCCCACGATGAGCGACTGCACGGAGTCGGTGCCCTCGAAGGTGAAGACGGCCTCCATGTCGGCGTGGTGGCGGGCGACGTGGTGGTCGAGCAGGATCCCGTCGCCGCCGAGGACGTCGCGGGCGTCGGCGACGATCGCCCGGGCCTTCGCCGCGTGGTTCATCTTGGCCAGTGACGCCATGGCCGCGGTCATCCGGCCGGCATCGGCGAGCGTGGACAGCCGCCAGCACATGAGCTGCATGGCGGTGATCTCGGCGAGCATGCGCGCGAGCTTGTCCTGGACCAGCTGGTATCCGGCGATCGGCTGGCCGAACTGCTCCCGCTGCAGGGCGTGCGCGAGCGCCAGCTCGTAGGCGGCGGTGGCCAGGCCGAGGGCCCGCCAGGCGACGGTGTACCGCGTGCGGTCGAGCACCGCGGAGACGTCCCGGAACGAGTGGCAGTGGGCGAGCTTGTTCTCCGACGGGACCCGGACGCCGTCGAGGGTGATCTCGGCCTGCCACACGGCCCGCAGCGCCGTCTTCCCCGTCATGACGGTTGCCCGGTAGCCCGGCGTCCCCTTGTCGACGACGTAGCCGCCGACCGCGCCGTCCTCCCCTCGGGCCCAGACCAGCACGTGGTCGGCGATGGTCCCGTTGCCGATCCACTTCTTCTGCCCGTCGAGCACGTAGGTGTCGCCGTCGCGGCGTGCGGAGGTCTCCAGGGCCACGGCGTCGGACCCGTGCCGGGGCTCGGTCAGCGCGAACGCGCCGATCCGCTCCATCCGGGCCATCGCCGGCAGCCAGCGCTCGCGCTGCTCCTCCGAGCCGAGCAGCGCGATGGACTGCATGGCCAGGAAGCTGTGCACCCCGTAGAACGTCGCGATGCTCCCGTCGGCGCGGGCCCACTCGGCGGCCACCAGCCCCGCGGCGACGGCGCTCATGCCGGGGGAGCCGTACCCCTGCACCGTGCCCCCGGCGATGCCCAGCCCGGCGATCCGCGGGACGAGTTCGAACGGGAACTCCGCGCGCTCCCACCAGTCGTTGATCCTCGGGGTCACCTCCCGCTCGCAGAACGCGCGCACCCGGTCGCGCAGCTCGATCTCCTCCGGGGCGAGGAGCTCCTCCAGGGCGTAGAAGTCGGGGCTCGTCCCACTCACCGGGCGGACGCTACGGCGGGGGCGACCGGGCCGCGCGCCGGAGCGAGGAGTGGCGCCGCAGCCGATGGGGTCGGTTAGGTTCCCCGGCGTCGCAGTCGGGAGGTCGGGGTGCCGTTCTTCATCGCGCGGGTCGCGCGGCTGCTACGCCTGGGGCTGCGTGACTGGCGGTTGCCGCTGGCCGTGGCCGTCTTCGTGTTCCTCACCAGTTGGCTGGCGATGGCGCTGGTGGAGCCGGCGGGCAGCGACATCGCCGATCCCGGCACCTACTGGTGGTACTTCACCGTCACCTCGGCGACGGTCGGGTACGGCGACGTCTTCCCGGAGACGCTCGGCGGCCGGCTGGTCGGGGCCTATGTCATCGTCGGCGGCATCGTCACGCTCACCCTGCTGTTCACGTCGCTGGCGGCCGCGCTGCAGTCCGTGAAGGGCAGGAGACTGAGGGGGCTGGTCACGCTGGACCTGACCGACCACGTCGTCCTGCTCGGCTACGCGCCCGGGCGCTCCGCGCGGATCATCGGCGAGCTCACGGCCGAGCGCGACGTGCACGTGGTGTTGTGCGCCTGGGACGAGGTCTCCGAGGACCCGCTGCCGGAGCTGCCCGACGTCCACTTCGTCCGCGGCGACCTGACGTCGGAGGACGTGATGGCCCGCGCCGGCGTCGCCCGCGCCCGGACGGCGGTCGTGGACGTCCGCGACGACAACGAGGCGCTGGCCGTGGCGCTGGCCGTCGCGCACGCCAACCCCCGGATCCACCTCGTCGTGGCCCTGCGCGACCTCGGCCGGCTCGGCACGCTGCGCTACGTCCACCCCGATGTGCAGGCGGTCCAGTGGCACATGCCGTTCCTCCTCACCGAGGAGGCCAACGACCCGGGGATCGCACAGGTCTACAACGACCTGATGACCAGCGGGGGGCACGGCAACACCTACTCCGCCCGGGTCCCGGCCGGCTTCCCGCACGGCACGTTCGGCGACTGCCAGACCTGGTTCGGCCGCACCTTCGGGGCCACCGTGCTCGCGCTGCGCGCGGAGGGGCGCCTGGTGGTCAGCCCGGGCTGGGACGCGCCGGTGACCGAGGGGATGACGCTCTACTACGTCGCCGGACGCCGCATCGAGCCCGGGCGGCTGGTGTCCGCCCGCTGAGGCTCACGCCCCGAGCAACCCGCGCACGTACGCCGCCTGCCCGAGGTGCTGCAGGTCGTCGGAGAGCACGCTGACCAGCCGGACGCCCAGGGTGACCGGCGGGTCCCAGCGCTCGTCGACCACGCGGTCGAGGTCCTCGTCGGAGAGCCCCTGCAGGAAGTCCGCCGTCCGCTGGTGCACGGCCGCGGAGTAGCCGAGCAGCAGCTCGGCCGACGGCACCCGGACGGCGGCGACGTCCTCGCTGCTCATCCCGTACCCGGTGGCCGTGTCGTCGACGGGCAGCCCGAAGCGGTCCGCCCAGCCGTCCGACGTCCAGACCTGGTCGGTGCCCGCCACGTCGGAGACGTGGTCGTCCTGCACGCGCAGCAGGTGCCAGGTCAGCCAGCCGATGGGGTTGGCGTCGGGGCCGACCCGACGGGCCAGGTCGTCGGCGCTCAGCCCCTCGACGGTGCTCCGGAGGGTCTCGCCGATCTGCTCGTAGGCGTAGCGGAGGAGGTCGCGGCTCTGCATGTGACGGCTGCTACCCGCGCCGGCGCGGGCCGCACCGCACGACGCGCGCCCGCGGATGACCGCCTACGACGGAGAGCCGGGACGGTCGCCCTCCGGCTCGCTCTGCGCCTCCAGGTCGGCGGCCTGCTCGGGTGTCTCCAGCTCCAGGGCGATGTCGCGGGGCTGCGGCTCCTCGCGCTCCGGCGTGCTCATGACGCGAGCCTGCCGCACATCGGGCGCGGCCGCCGCCCGGGCCCTCACAGCCAGCCGGCGAGGAACGCGACCAGTGCCACCAGACCGCCGACGACGGCCACCACGAGCAGCAGCACGAGGACCGCCGGGACGACCACCCACCGCCGCTTGAACCGGCGCCGCCGCGTGCCGGCCCGTGCCGGGGCTGCGGGTGCGTCCCTGCCCGCGGCCGGAGGTGCCGTGGTCGCGCGTCGCTCCCGGCGGTCCGGTGGTGGACCGGGCACGTGCAGGTCCGGCGGTGGGTCGGGCGCGTGCAGGTCCGCCGGTGGCGCGGAGGTGCGCCGCTCCCGCCGGCGGTCGCGGAGGTAGCGCGCCTGCTCCCGGGCATCCCGGGCCACGGCCCCGAGGGCGGTCGCCGACGCGGCGGCCAGGGCCTTGAGGTCGGCGGCGTCGAACCGCTCGACCCGGTTGGCGTCGCGGGGGGGCGCGGACGGGGGCGTCACCGTGCCGCGCGCGGGCGGGGACCAGGGTGGTGGGACGCCGGCGCCGGCCAGCGCCTCCTCGAGCTGCTGCCGCGCCTGCCCGGCCGTGGTGCGCGCGGCGGGGTCCTTGGTCAGGAGCCCGCGCAGGACCGGCTCGAGCGGACCGGCGAGCTCCATGGGCGCCGGGGGCTCGGAGACCACGGCCATGAGCGTCGCCATCGGCTCGCCGCGGGAGAAGGCGAGCCGGCCCTCGACCGCCGTGAAGAGCGTCGCGCCGAGCGACCACAGGTCCGCCGCCGGGCCGGGCTGCTCACCGTTGGCCCGCTCGGGGGACATGTAGGACGGCGAGCCGATGATGGCGCCGGTGGTGGTGATCGTCGGGTCACCGGTGGCGGTGGCGATGCCGAAGTCGGTGAGGCAGGCCCGGCCGTCGGGGGCGACGAGGACGTTGGCCGGCTTGACGTCGCGGTGCACGATCCCCGCGTCGTGGGCCGCCGACAGGCCGGCGAGCACGTCCAGCCCGATCCGGGCGACCGCGGTCCACGGCAGAGGTCCCTGCCGGTCGACCACCTGCTGCAGGCTGGCCGACTCGACGTGCTCCATGATCAGCCAGGGCCGGCCGTCCTCCTCCACCACGTCGTAGACCGCGGTCACGCAGGGGTGGTCGAGCCGGGCGGCGGTGCGGGCCTCGCGGAGGGTGCGTTCCCGCAGCACCCGGCGCTCGTGCTCGGAGAGGTGCACCGCGAAGGTGATCTCCTTGACCGCGACCGGGCGCTGCAGCTTCTCGTCGGTGGCAAGCCACACCACGCCCATGCCGCCGCGGCCGAGCACCTCGCGCAGCGCGTAGCGGCCCCCGATCAGACGTTCTGCAGCAGCGGGCTCCGCAGCCATGGGCGGACGGTACGCCCGCGGGCGGCACCGTGCGGTCCGGGCGTGCTCCGCGGTGGTGTCCTCGCGCGCCACCGTCCGCGGTGAGCCGGTCGGCCGCGGTGGCGGCGACGAAGGGCCCTGTCGGGGGCGTCGGACGCGGTGGATGGTCGCACCGTGCCGGCCGGCCGCCGGGCACCCGGTCCGGTGGGGACGGAGGCCGGGGGAGGGCGTCATGACCGAGCGCGCTGGGGCGGCGGCGGAGCGGGACCGGGGGCGGCGCGTCGTCGTCGGGGTGGACGGCTCCACCGGGGCGCGGGCGGCGCTCCGCTTCGCGCTGGAGGACGCCGCCCGCCGCGGGGTGCCCGTCGAGGCGGTCACCGCGTACCGGCCGCCGGAGGTCTGGCTGGACTTCTACGCGGTCGACGAGCACGAGGCCGACCGCGTGCGGACGGTCGCCCTGGAGAAGGCGGAGGCGTTCGTCGCCGACGTGCTGCGCGAGGTGCCGCAGCCGGCGCCGGAGGTGCGCGTGCGGGCGGTGATGGGCACCGCGGCCGAGGCGCTGATCAGGGAGTCGACGGGCGCGGACCTGCTGGTGGTCGGCAGCCGGGGACACGGGGGCTTCTCCAGCATGCTGCTGGGTTCGGTGAGCATGCAGTGCGCGCTGCACGCGCCGTGCCCGGTGACCGTCGTCCACTCGCCGGAGGCGCACCGGCACCGGCTGGGCCTGCGCCGCGAGCACGCCGCGCGCGGCCAGCAGACGGTCGGGTGACCGCTGCGGCGGTACGGCCGGCGACGGCCGAGGACGCGCAGCCGGTCGCCACCGTGCACGCGCGGGCGGGCCGGGCGGCGTGGTCGGAGTTCCTCGGCGACGTCCTCTCCGAGCCGGAGGTCGGGACGTGGCGGGAGCGGCTGGGCGAGCCGGGGTTCCTCGTCGCCGAGCGGGACGGCCGGGTCGTCGGCTTCGCCCGGGCGGACGCCGACACCGGCGAGGTCGGCTACCTCTACGTCGACCCGGACGAGCAGGGGCGGGGGACGGGGCGGCTGCTGCTCGCGGCCGTGCTCGAGCGGCTCCGGGCGGCCGGTCACCGGCGAGCGAGGCTGCGTACCGAGGAGCGCAACACCGGGCCGCGACGGTTCTACGAGTCCGCCGGGTGGCGGCCCACCGGCGAGGTGCTGGAGCGGCAGTGGCGGGGACGCCGGCTGCGCGAGGTCTGGTACGTCCTCGACCTGGACTAGGCCGGCTCGCCCAGCCAGCGGCGCAGCACCTCGTCCTCGCGGCGGAGGACCACCAGCGCCAGGCTGCGGACGGCGGCCTCGACCTGGCGGCCGACGATCGGCGCGTCCACCTCCGCCTCGGCGGTGACCGTCGACCGGGTGCCGCCGTCGACGGCGGTGAGCCGGCGCTCGCCCCGGATCACCGCGGTCCGCCCGAAGACCTCCGCGCTGACGTGGACGACACCGTGGTGCCCGGTGTCGCCGTCGGCGTCCCACGTGCGGCGGTCGACGACGGCGACCTCCCGGCCGACGAACCGGGTGAACACCGGCGGGATGCCCGCGGTCGGCGCCAGCAGCCGCACCGTCGTGCACGGGCCCCCCTCGGCCTCCGCGGTCTCCAGGCCGTCGAGCCGGGCGCCGAGCGCGTCGACGTAGTCGCGCAGGAAGGCCTCGTCGCTGAGGACGGCGAGGACGTCGTCGGGGGCCGCGGGGAAGGTGGCGGTGTGGTCGATGGGCACGCCGCATCCTCCTCCGTCCGGCCGTGCCCCGCCCGCTGACCCTGGGCCGGATGACGGAGCGAGGGGGACGCGTGGACGCAGCGTGCCGACGCGGCGGGAGCCGCGCGCGGCTCCGCCGACGGCGTCCACCGCCGGGTTACGGAACCGTACGGTCGTGTCGCCCGTCGGCGGAGCGCCGGCACCGATCGGGGGAGCGCAGCATGCGCAGGATCGCGGTAGGAGCAGTCGTCGGGGCGGCGGCGGTGTCGCTGGCCGTCCCGAGCGTGGCGGCGGCGGCACCGGGGGAGGCGCGCTACCTGGTGGTGCTGGCCGACGGCGTGGCCGACCCCACCCGCACCGCGACCGACCTCGACCGGCAGTACGGCGGCGAGACGGAGTCGGTGTACGGCGCGGTCAACGGCTACGCGGCGGAGATGACCGAGACCGAGGCGGCGGCCCTGGAGGCCGATCCCGCCGTCGCCTACGTCGTCACCGACGGCGAGTTCGCGCGCCTGGACAGCGAACCCGTGGCGGTCGCCTGCCAGCGGACGCCGAGCCCCCTGGCGCTGCAGTGCCTGCCCGAGGACGTCGACCGGATCGACGGCGAGCTCAGCAGCACCGCCTCCGGCGACGGCAGCGGCGCGGTCGGCACGAACATCGCCGTCATCGACACGGGGGTCGACCGCAGCCACCCGGACCTCGATGTCGTGGGCGGCGTGGACTGCTCCACCGGGACCCCGGTCGAGGCGCCGTCGGCCTTCACCGACGTGATCGGGCACGGCACGTTCGTGGCCGGGGTCGCCGCGGCCCGGGACGACGGCGTCGGGGTGGTCGGTGTGGCGCCGGGCGCGCGGGTCTACAGCGTCAAGGTGTTCGACGACGCCACCGGGACGGCGAGCAACGCGGCGGTCGTCTGCGCGGCGGACTGGGTGACGCAGACCCGGCTCGACGACGACCCCGCCAACGACATCGCGGTGGCCAACATGAGCATCGGCGGGCCGGGGACCGACGACGAGCAGTGCGGTCAGACCGACCAGGACGTCATGCACACGGCGATCTGCCGGTCGGTGGAGGCCGGGACGCTGTACGTCGCGGCCGCCGGGAACGCCACCGCGGACCTCGGCACCATCGCGCCGGCGAGCTACGACGAGGTGCTCACGGTGACGGGGATGAGCGACTTCGACGGCCGGCCCGGCGCGCTGTCCTCGCCGCTCTGCTACGGCACCGACTTCGGGCAGCTGGGCGACCGGGACGACGCCGCGGCCTCCTACAGCAACTTCGCGACCACCGAACGCGACCGCGCGCACACCGTGGCCGCGCCGGGGACCTGCGTGACCGGCCCCATGCCCGGCAGCCTCTACGCCGCGGGGTCCGGCACGAGCTTCAGCGCCCCGCTGGTCTCCGGCGCCGCGGCCCTGTGCATCGACTCCGGTCAGTGCCCCGAGGGGGACCCGTCGGCGACCGCCGCCCGGATCCAGGACGATGCCGCCGCCCACAACACGGCCGACCGCGCCTACGGCTTCGACGGGGACCCGCTGCGGGCGGTGGCCGAGCGCTACTACGGGTTCCTGGTGCACGCGGCGACCTACTGATCAGCCGGGGACCCCGCCGGTGAGGAGGTCGACCGGCGGTCGCCGAGCGGGGTCACGGTGACGGCAGGGGGAGTCCTCGATCCAGGCGCGCACCGTCGCGGTGAACCGGTCGGGTGCCTCGACGTTCCCGCCGTGGCCGACCCCGGGGACGATCCGGCCCGTGGCGGCGGGCAGGACGGACGGGACGGTCTCGACGGCTGGCAGGCCGAGGGAGCGGGCCTGGGCCTCGACCGGACGGCGGCTCCGCGGCTGCACCGTGGTCGGCCACGCCTGCGGGCCCAGCAGCCGGCGGTGCGGCCGCGGCTCGGTGGTGACCCCGCTGACCACCGCACGGTCCACGACGTCGGGGTGGTGCTCGGGCAGGGTCAGGGCGACCTGCCCGCCGAGGGCAAGCCCGACGACGTGTGCGGTCCGGCGCCGTCCGCGCCCGGACGAGCGCGGCCACCTGTGCCGCGGTGTGGGCCAGCGAGCGCCACGGGACGTCGCAGCTGCGGCCGTGACCGGGCAGGTCCACGGTCAGACGGAGGTGGTCGGCGAACGCCGGCACCTGCCGCCACCACATCCAGCTGCCGGCGCGCACGCCGTGGAGAAACGCGAGCGCCGGCGCACCCGGCGGGCCGGTCGCCGCCACGTGCGGGGACACCGCAGGCCCTGCCAGCTCCGGCGGCTGACGACGGCGAAGGCGACCGCCCCCACGGCGACCTCCACGAACAGCAGCAGCGCGACCACCATCTCCACCGCGGCGCCCAGCCCGATCGCGATGCCCGCGACACCGGTGAGCGGCAGGGCGAGCAGCCCCAGCACGGCCAGGGCGCGGGTGAGCACGGGGGCCAGGAGGGCCAGGACCGCGCCGAGGGCGAGGGCCGTCTGCGTGCCGGTGCGTCGGTCAGTCGACATGGAAGACCTCCTCGACGGTGCGGTGGAAGTGGCGGGCGATGGCGATGGCCAGCGGGAGCGAGGGGTCGTAGCGGCCGGTCTCGATGGAGTTGACCGTCTGGCGTGAGACGTCCAGCGCCTCGGCGAGCTCCCGCTGGGAGAGGCCGCAGGCCAGCCGCAGCGCACGGACGTCGTTTCGCACGGACACCTCGGACGGGTCAAGGACGCTTGTCAGGACAAGCTTGCTTGACATCCGTCGTGCATGTCGAGCGGACTCGTCCTGTCCGAGGGCTGGGGTGCGGTCGCGGGGTGGCCTGCCGGCCGCGGCACGAGGCCGGGACGGGTTCCGGCTGGGCCGTCGGCGCTGCCGTACGGCGCGCGCCACCGCTCCGCGATGCCCCCGTCCGTCCACGACGGACGACGCACGGAAGAGGCCGTCAACCCCTTCCACTTTCAACCTATAGCGCACCGGGGGACTTGTGGCAAGACCCCGGTCGTGCCGCAGAATCGCCGCCCGAGCCTGGTCCGCGGGAACGGGAGCAGCCCGTTCGTGGCGCTGCTCCGCCATTCCCGGAAACGGGCCCTGCTGCGCTCGTGAACGCCGGGACCGCGTTCCAGGAGCACCACATCGGAGCTGATGACGTGAATGCCTCGCCCATCGACGTCTTCGACCTGCCCGACCACCTCACCGCCAAGGCCGACCCAGCGCTGGTCGCCGGCGACGAGCAGCACTTCGCGGCGATCGCCGAGAGCCTCCGCCGGTCGATCGCCGACCTGTCCGACCGCCTCGATGCCGAGCGAAGGGCGCCCGGCGGCACCGGGCAGGAGGCGCTGGACCGGGACCTGGAGATCCACCGGCTGACCGCTCGCCTGCGGACCCTGCGTCGGTACGGGTTGGACCTGTGCCTGGGGCACATGGTCGGCGCGGACGACCCCGAGCCGGTCTACGTGGGGCGGCTCGGCCTGACCGACAGCGCGGGGCGTCGGCTGCTCGTGGACTGGCGTTCCCCCGCGGCCGAGCCGTTCTTCGGGGCGACCCACGCCGACCCGATGGGGCTCGCCAGCCGCCGCAGGTACCGCTGGACCCGCGGCCGGATCACCGACTACTGGGACGAGGTGTTCACCCCGGACGGGCTCGAGGAGCACGCCGCCGCCCTCGACGACCAGTCCGCCTTCATCGCCAGCCTGGGCGGCACCCGGTCGGCCCGGATGCGCGACGTCCTGGGCACCATCCAGGCCGACCAGGACGCCATCATCCGCGCCGGCTCCGACGGCCCTCTCGTCGTCGACGGCGGCCCGGGGACGGGCAAGACCGTCGTCGCCCTGCACCGCACCGCCTACCTCCTCTACTCCGACCCCCGTCTCGGTCACCACCGGGGCGGCGTGCTCTTCGTCGGTCCGCACCCGCCCTACCTCGCCTATGTCGCCGACGTCCTCCCCAGCCTCGGGGAGGAGGGCGTGCGGACCTGCACCCTGCGCGACCTCGTGCCCGAGGGAGCCGCGGCAGGCGTGGAGACCGATCCGGAGGTCGCCCGCCTGAAGGCGGCCATGGACGTGGGGACGGTCATCGAGACGGCCGTCCGGTTCTACGAGGAGCCGCCGACCACGGGCCTGACGGTCGAGACCGACTGGTCCGACATCCGGCTCGGCGCCGACGACTGGGCCGAGGCCTTCGGGGCACCGGACCCCGGTACCCCGCACAACGAGGCGCGCGACCAGGTCTGGGAGGAACTGGTCACGATCCTGGTGGACGGGCACGACGACGAGGACGACGTCCCGGCCGACCTGCTCCGCAAGTCACTGCTGGAGAACAGGGCGCTGCGCACGGCGTTCAACCGGGCGTGGCCGCTGCTGGAGGCGACTGACCTCGTCGGGGACCTGTGGTCGGTGCCTGCCTACCTGCGCCGGTGCGCGCCCTGGCTCGGCCCCGACGACGTCCGGGCGCTGCAGCGCGCTGACGCCCACGCCTGGACGGTGTCCGACCTGCCGCTCCTGGACGCCGCCCGGCAGCGACTCGGCGACCCGGAGACGTCCCGCCGGAAGCGCCGGCACGACGCCACGGTCGCCGCCGAACGCGCGCGCATGGCCGACGTCATCGACGAGCTGATCCAGGCCGACGACTCCGAGCTGCTGCTGATGACGAGCCTGCGCCACCAGGACCTGCAGGAGGCGCTGGTCGACGAGGATGGGTTGCCCGGCGCCGACCCCGACCTCCTCGCCGGCCCGTTCGCGCACGTCGTCGTGGACGAGGCCCAGGAGCTGACCGACGCGGAGTGGCAGATGCTGCTGCGCCGCTGCCCGTCGGGGAGCCTCACCATCGTCGGGGACCGTGCGCAGGCCCGGCACGGGTTCGCCGGGTCGTGGCAGGAACGACTCGCGCGGATCGGGCTCGACCGGACCACCGTGGCCTCCCTGACCATCAACTACCGGACCCCGGCGGAGGTCATGGCCGAGGCCGAGCCGGTCATCCGGGCCGCGCTGCCGGACGCCAACGTGCCGACCTCCATCCGCAGCAGCGGTGTCCCCGTCGTCCACGGCTCCGTGGCGGACCTGGGGCCGGTCCTCGACAGCTGGCTCGACGCGCACGCCGAGGGGACCGCCTGTGTCATCGGCGATCCCGCGTTCCCGGCGACGTCCCGCGTCCGGTCGCTGACCCCCGAGCTGGCGAAGGGGCTGGAGTTCGACCTGGTCGTCCTCGTCGACCCGGAGTCGTTCGGCACGGGCATCGAGGGAGCGGTCGACCGCTACGTCGCGATGACGCGGGCGACCCGGCAACTCGTCGTCCTCACGGGTTCCTGACGTCGGCCGCGACCTCGGCCGCCACCGGTCGCCGCCGCGGTCGGTGATGGGGTGCTCATCTCACGGATCGTCACGCCACCCTGTGTCCTGCCACCCGGGCGCACACAGCCGGCGCAGATCACGGTCGCCGGCTGGACGGCCGTGCCGCGCCGGTGCTAGGACTGCCCCCGTCCTGTCGCCCGCACGCTGCGCCGCCGCGAGCGAGAGAGGGGATCGAGGCCGGCGATCGGGTGACGATCGCTACAGCGCTGAGGGGCGATGGCCTTGAGGAAACGTCGCATGGCAATTCCGGCAGCTGCGGCATGCGCGACCGCGGTCCTACTCGCGCCTGCGGCTGCGGCGGGAACGGTGCCTGTCGTCACCACGACCTGTCCGAAGACGCTCACCGTCGCCACCTTCACGCCAGGGGAGGAGATATCGGGCAACGCGACCGTGACCTCACGGGACGCGGCGGATCGGCTGAACCGGGGTGAGGGTCTCTTCCTCCTGGAGGAGGGCACGTCCAGGCCGTTCACCCTGGCGGTGCACCTCGGCGCCCAGAGCGACGTGAGCCAGGCCTTCTCCTTCACCGCGACGGGGACCTCGCTGAGCGCGTGCCTGCTCGCGACGACCCACGGTGGTGGTGAGGAGAACATCGGCACCGTGTGGACGAACGTGGCGACCTAGGGCCACGGGGGCCGGGTCGGGCCTGCGGATGGTCGTCGTGCTCGCGGGTCCCGCGCTCTCTGGGCGCTGCCGTCGCGCACCGTGCCTTCATGTCCTCTTGACGGCCTGGCCGTAGCTGCCGAACCCCGTCGTCACCTCGTCGAGCTGCTCCTGTGAGAGCAGCGTCGGCTCACCGATCAGCCTGGCCTGGTGGTAGAGCTTGCACACCCACTCCAGGTAGACGGAGCGGGTGTAGGCCTTCGCGAGGGTGTCGCCGTAGGTGGTGGCGCCGTGGTTGCGCAGCAGGACGCCCGTGCGGTCGGTCATCGCGTCCACGCTGCCCTGGGCCAGCTCGGGGCTGCCGAACCGGGCGTAGGGCGCAACGCGCACCGGCCCGCCGAGCAGCGTGATCATGTAGTGCACCGGCGGCACCTCGTCCATCAGGACCGACAGTGCGGTGCAGTACATCGGATGACTGTGCACGACCGCGCCGGCGTCCGTGGCACGGTAGACCGAGATGTGCATGGGCACCTCCGAGGAGGGCTCGAGGTCCGCCTCCACGACGTTCCCGTCCAGGTCGATCACGCAGATCGCCTCCGGCGTGAGGTCGTCGTACTCCACACCGCTGGGGGTGATGGCGATCAGGTCGCCGGACCGCACGCTCAGGTTGCCTGACGTGCCGACGGTCAGGTCGTCGGCCTGCATCCGCAGGCAGTACTCCACCAGCGCGGCACGTTGGTCGGACAGCTGCATCGTGGCACTCCTTCCTCACCTGTCCTCGCAGTAGACCTGTGGGTGGGGCGGGGTGCCACCGCTCGCGACCGTCCGGCGTCGAGGTCAGAGCACAGTGGCCAGTCGCGGTCGTGCGTCGTAGGAGGCCACCTCGTCCTTCTGTCGCACCGCGTCCCACCCCAGTGCCGGGGCGATCAGGGCGGCGATCCGTGTGGCCGCGCCGGTGCCCGCGTCGGTCTCCTCGATGGCCACGTGGGTCCGCCGGGTCAGGACGTCGTCCAGGTTGGCCGCGCCCTCGTGGGTGACCGCGCGGAGGAACTCCACCGGCAGGTAGCCGGCGGCTCCGTCGACCGGGACGGCCAGAGTGGGGTCGTCCGCGGCGGGAGCCAGCACGTCGGGGAGCTCGTCGCCGTAGCGGTGCAGCATCCGCTCGAGGGTCGCCTCCGGGACTCCGTACCGGGCGGACAGCGCGGCGAACTGGTTCGCGATCACCCGCCAGCCGGGCGCCCCGACGAGCGGGAGGGTCTCGGTCAGGCTGTCGGGCAGCGACCGGCCCAGCGACTTCCCGGCGGCATCCACCGCGTCGCGGGCCATGATCCGGTAGGTGGTGTACTTGCCGCCCACGATCGTCACCATCCCGGCCGGCGCCTCCATCACCGCGTGGTCGCGCGACAGCGCGGAGGTGGTCCCGGCTGCGTCGCCCGCGGGGGCGAGGAGCGGCCGCAGCCCGGCGAAGGTGCCGAGCAGGTCGTCGCGCCTGATCGGGCGGCGCAGCAGGCGGTTGACGTTGCGCAGCAGGTACTCGATGTCCTCCTTGTCGGCCGTGGGGTTGCGCAGGTCGCCGGTGTACGGGGTGTCCGTGGTGCCCAGCAGCCAGTACCCGTACCACTTGCGCAGGACGATCACGGAGTCCTCGGCGCGGGTCAGGATGCCGGTCCTCGACTCGAACGCCTCCGGGCGGAGGAGCACGTGCACGCCCTTGGCCGGTGCGACGGAGAAGGTGCGCGCCCCGGCCATCTGCTGGACCTCGGCCGCCCAGACCCCGGCCGCGTTCACGACCACACGGGCCGAGACGTCGAACTCCCCGCCGCCGAGCACGTCCTCCGCGTGGACGCCGGTGGCCCGCCCGCCGGCGTCGGTGTGCACCCCGGCGACCCGGGCGTAGGGGACGACCTGGGCGCCGTATGCGGCCGCGGTGCGGGCCACGGCCAGCGTGTGGCGAGCGTCGTCCATCCGCCCGTCCGGGTACTGCAGGCCGCCGATCACCGAGTCCGCGAGCCCGGGCGCCTCGCGGTGCAGGGCACGCCGTCCGAGGTAGCGGGCGTGGGGGGCGCCGCCGATGCGGCGGCTCATGGTGGACATCGCGTCGTAGAGGCCGACGCCGGCGCCCACGTAGGGCTTCTCCCACTGCTTGGTCAACGGGTAGAGGAACGGCTCGTGGGAGACCAGGTGCGGGGCCAGCGTCCGGATCGTCAGATCCCGCTCGCGCAGCGCACCGAACACCAGCGAGAAGTTGAGCTGCTCCAGGTAGCGCAGGCCGCCGTGCATCGTCTTGCCGGAACGCGAGGACGTGCCCACCGCGAGGTCACCGGCCTCGAGCAACACCACGGACAGGCCGCGCGCGGCCGCGTCCAGGGCCACGCCCGCCCCGGTGACCCCGCCGCCGACCACCACGAGGTCGTGGGTGCCGGTGGTGGCTGCGGCGAGCGCGTCGCGCCGGGTCGATGGTGAGAGGGCCGACGTCATCTCTCGTCTCCGATCGTCGCGAGCACCGCCGGGTGGGTCACCGCTCCTCAGCGTCCACCGCGTGCCGCAGCTTGCTGAGCTGCGCGAAGACGTTCCTGTCCCTCAGCGCCGGGTAGAGCTGCTTGTAGAGCTCGTAGTAGCCCTGGTAGTGGCCGTGGCGTGCCATGTCGGGTCGGAGTTGCTCCCGCGCGCGGTAGCGGGCACGTACCGCCTCGGCCAGGTCCTCCACGATCCGTGCACCGACGGCAGCGAGCAATGCGGACCCCACCGGTGCCCCCATCGTCTCGAGTGGGACCTCGACCGGTAGGCCGGTGACGTCCGCCTTGATCTGGTTCCAGGTCCTGCCCTTGGCGCCGCCGCCGACGACGCGCAGGACCGGGGGACGCAGTCCTCGCTTGCGCATCTCCTCCAGGTTGTGGTTCAGCCCGTAGGCCGTCCCCTCCAGGATCGACCGCACCACATGGGAGCGTGTGGTCGACATCGACAACCCCAACAGGATGCCGCGCGCGTCCGAGTCCCACACCGGCGCGCGTTCGCCGAGGAAATAGGGGAGCAGCAGGAGGCCGCCACTGCCGGCGGGCACGGTCCCCGCGAGCTGGTCGAGCGTGACGAAGGCATCGGTTCCCGTCTCGACCGCCTCGGCCCTCTCGGGATCGCCGAACTGGTCCCGGAACCACCGCAGGATCCCGCCGGTCGAGCTCATGCTCCCGAACAGCAGGTACAGACCCGGAACGGGATAGGCGAACACGGAGAGTGCGCCGACGCCCTGGCGCAGGGCCTCGTAGCGCACGGCCGCGTTCAGCACCGTGGACTGGCCGGTCATCTCGCAGATGTCGCCCTCGGCGGCCACTCCGGCCTCGAGGCTGGCCGTCGCGGCATCGACACCGCCGTGCACCACCAGGGTCCCGGGCCGCAGCCCGGTGACCGCGGCGGCCTCCGGGCTCACCCTGCCCAGTACCTCGGTGGGTCGCCCGATCGGCGGCAGCCACTCCCTCGGGACGCCCCACAGCTCGGCCAGCTCCGGGGACCACTGCACGTCCTCGATCCCGGCGAGGAGGCACAGTCCGGCGTGACCGGTGTCGATCGACCTCTTGCCGGTCAGCTTCATGTTGACGTAACCGTTGGCCATCAGCAGGTGCGTGGTCCGCTGCCTCAGCCCCGGGACGTTCTCCAGCAGCCAGGCCACCTTGGGGGCCGCGTAGTAGGGATCTGGTGCATTGGCAGCGATGTCCTGGATCTGCCGGTGTGCGCCGGCCCGATCCCGGCACTGCTTGTCGCTGCGGCGATCCATCCACAGCAGCGCGGGGTGCGTCGGCCGTCCCTCTGCGTCGACGAGGACGGCGCACGGCGCCTGGCTGCTCACCCCGACCGCCTCGACGGCGTCCGGCGGCACCTGCGCCTTCTCCAGCACCTCACGAACACAGCTCGTGGTCCCCGCCCACCAGTCGTCGGGATCCTGCTCGACGGCCCCGGGGACGTTCGGCGGGAACGCCGTGGGGTGCTCCACCGCTGCACTCTGGGCGACGACGCGGCTGTCCTCACCCACCAACACCGCTTTCGTGCCGGTCGTACCGATGTCGACGCCGATGACGTACGCCTCTGGCACGCCCTCACCCCCTGTGTGGCAACGGCCGACCCGGCGCCACAGCCAGGCCGTCGAGTCGTGCCTGTCCGTCGTCGCGCCCCAACGGCCGCGCGGCCTGCCCGGCGCGGGGGGACCCCGGGGCGCCCGCGGTGGGGGGCCCGGAGCGGACCCGGACCCCCGTGACTGCCATCGCGGTCGTGGCCGCGACCCCGGCGGCGGTGCTGCCGGGCGCGACGACGCCGTCGGGGGAGCGCACACTGCTGTATATCGCCTGCGCGTCCCGGGCGCACAGCCTGCGGTCGACAGCGCTCGGGTGAGTGTGCGAGGTGCGCTCGCTGACGCCGGTGTGCCGACCGCGCGCCGACCTGCGGGCCGGAGGGGCGTCCGCGGTCCCGCCCGGGAGGACGGGACCTCCGGTCCGGACCGGTGGGGCGGGTGGGGCTCGAACCCACGACCCAGGAGTTGTGAGTCGGGTGGCCCGCATGTCAGCGGTGATCAGCCGTGATCGATCGCGCCCGTTCGAACGAGTCAGGTGCCCGTCGGGGTCCGCGCTCGTTCGCGGCTGGCCACCGGTGGACCGCGGGTTCGTGCCCACCTTGTGCCCACGAGAGGGTGATGGGCCCCGCAGTCGACCTCGAGGCAGCGGTGACGCTGGGCGGGGTCTGGTGGCCGGGTGGCGGTAGGCGGAGACTTGACCGGCAACGGCAGGGCACACCTCTGCTGGGCGGGTCGGCGGACTGAGCGGGCTTGGCAGTGGGTCGCGACGAGCGTCAGGAGGGATCGACGTGGTCGCCACGCAGAACGGAGTCGTCGTCTCGAACGCGACGCCGGAGGTCAGTCGCCGGACGGCGATTGGCCGCTTGGTGGTCGGAGGCGCGGCTGCGGCGTTCTTCGCGCACCATGTGGACGCGGCGTTGGCGCAGGACACGACTCCCAGCGCGGGGGAGTGCGTGGCCACCGCGCCGCCCGCCCAGGACGGCGTCGGTGTCGCGTCCCTGCTCGTCGGTGGAATCGTCCGCGACATGCCGGCCGGCCCGGTCGAGGTGCGCATCGCCCGGTTCACCCTCGAGCCAGGCGCCAGCGTCCCGCCCGCGACCCTGCCGTACCCATCGCTGATGTACATCGAGACCGGTGAATCGACGTGCCCGGGCAACCCCGGCAAGATCATGTATGGCGCGGACGGCGCGGTGCTTCACGAGACGACCGGGGAGGCGGTCAGTCACGTCTGCCCGGCCGGGACCACGTGGTACATCCCCGGTGGGATTGAGGATGCGGCGGCCAACGAGGGCGTGGAGCTGATGAGCTCGCTCCTGATCGAGTTCGTCCCGGTCGAGACCGGCGCCGGCCCGACCGCCTGACCGCCGGAGCGCCGAGGGCGGTCGCGGTCGGCCGATGCCTGTGTGCGGCCGGAGGCAGTGCGGTCGCCCTCTCACTCGGCCAGCCGACTGCGGGCTGCCCTGCCGCTGCTCAAGCGGGTGATCCGGCTGCTGGCCTCCGACATCGACCTGTGGACCGATCCGGTCTGGCTGGTCGACTCCACCCCGGTCGAGTGCGCCCGCTCCCGCCCGACCGCGCGGCGCTCGGACCTGGCCGGTACCGCCGGCTACGGCTACTGCCCGTCGCACTCGCGCTGGTTCTGGACTGCGGCTGCACCTGATCTGCACACCGGCCGGCCTGCCGATCACCTGGGCACTCGCCCCGCCACGGCACGATGACCGACAGGTGCCATGTGTGTGCTCGATGCCGACCGAGGTGCACCGGCGGCACCGTCCAGAACAAGGAACCGGTGGTGGAAATCGGTGGGGCGGGTGGGGCTCGAACCCACGACCCAGGGATTATGAGTCCCATGCTCTGACCGGCTGAGCTACCGCCCCGGTGCACCCCAGCCTGCCAGATGGCGGCCCAGGGGTGCCCTCCCTGTCAGGAGGCGCTGCGGATCGCGTCGATCGCCGTCATGGCCTGCGCGCGTAGGGCGTCGGAGACGGGGGCCGAGCCGGCGACCTCGGCGGCTGCGGCCTGCCCCTCCTCGCTCACCACGTAGCGCAGGAAGTCGGCGACGAGCTCGGCGGTCTGCTGGTCCTCGTACTCGACGCAGCCGACGTGGTAGCTGACCAGCACGATCGGGTACTGGCCCGTTCCGCTGGTCGTCCGGGACAGCTCGAGGGCGAAGTCGTACTCCCCGCGGCCCTCCAGGGTCGCGGAGCTCTCGACGACGGCTGCAGCGGCCTCCGCCGTCGGCGCGACGAACTCCCCGCCGACGCCGATCCGCACCACCCCGAGGTCGCCGACCTGCGAGAGGTCGGCGTACCCGATCGTGCCCTCGCCACCGGCCACCGCCGCCACGACGCCGGAGTTGCCCTGCGCGGCCTCTCCGCCGCCGAGCGGCCACTCGCCGTCCGGCTCGTGTGGCCAGGCCCCACCGCCGGCGGCAGCCAGGTACTCGGTGAAGTTCTCCGTCGTCCCCGACTCGTCGCTGCGGTGCACCGGCGTGATGGCCGCCGAGGGCAGCGCGACACCCGGGTTGTCCGCGGTGATCGCCGGGTCGTCCCACCGGGTGACGACGCCGGCGAACACCGCGGCCAGCGTCGTGGGGGAGAGGTCCAGCCGGTCCACGCCCGGGACGTTGTGGACGACGGCGATCGGGGCGATGTAGTTGGGCAGCTCGAAGACGCCGGCCTCCCCGCAGCGCTGCGCGGCCTGGGTCAGCTCGTCGGCGTCCAGCGGCGCGTCCGAGCCCGCGAAGTCGATGCCGCCGGCGAGGAACTGCTCCCGTCCACCCCCGGAACCCACCGGGTCGTAGTCGACGGTCACGCCCGGTTGCACGGCCGCGTACCCCGCCGTCCACCCCTGCATCGCGGCCTGCTGGCTGCTGGCACCGGCTCCGACGAGTGCGCCGGACAGGTCACCCGCGGCGCCGTCCCTGCCGCGCTCGTTGGGCGGTACGTAGTTCGCGACCACCACGACCACGCCGGCCACCGCCAGCGCGCCGACTCCGGCAGCCACCTTGCTCCGGGCAGTCACAGACGCCTCCCGCCGGGCCCGGCGCCGGCCGCCGGGTGTCCAGGACGACCCTAGGTGCCGCCCTCCGGGCGGGCGGCCTCCGGCGTGTCGCACCGGCGTGCCGGGCCAGGGTGGGCGACATCTCACAAGTGGCACCCCGCGGTGGTGTCACGGATGGACCGATGGGTATCGGCGCGCCTCCTGGGCCCGGATGGGGCGGTGTCCGCGCAGGTCAGCGCGAAGCCGCGGGCACTGCATCGCCGTTCGCGGATGGTGAGCGCTGCGGGGTCGAGTAGTGACGCCTCGTATCGGATGTCACCCCTTCGGGCAAGAAGGCGCGCGGGGTGTGTTACTCGATCGTGACCGATGGGGGTGACCCGTAGTAGCTTTCCCGACGGCCTCGCCGGGCTCCGCTCCTCGACACACGAGGGCACCGGCCGGGCCCCGCCGAACCGCCGACGCCCCTCCGGGGGCCGAGACGGACCGGGGACCCACCGTTCCACTGGGGTGAGTCCTGCCTGCGCAGGGGGCGCAGGCGGGTAGGGCGCCGTCCGGCCCGAACCCGTCAGCTAACTCGGTAGGCGGTTGCGAGGATGGGAGAACCGTCGCCTTGGCGACCCTGCACCACCTGAAGACCCTGCCTGCCCGCGTGGGCCCGGTCCACCGGTTCCTGCGTGCCCCCCGCCGGGCCGTCGTCGTCGCCGCCGTGGTCGGGGGCCTGCTCGCCGGCACCCCTGCCGCGCTCGCCGCCCCGACCGTCGCCGGGACCTCCGAACAGGAGCAGCTGGCCGCCGAGGTCGCCCGCATCGAGCAGCTGGTCACCGCCGCGGAGGAGAAGCTGCAGCGGATGACCGTGGAGGCCGAGGCCGCGGCGGACGCCGCCCTGGTGGCCCGCGCGGAGCTGGCGACCGCCCAGGCCGAGGCCGACGCGACCGCCGCCGAGCTCGCCACCGCCCAGGCCGACGTCGCCACCGCCGAGGAGGACATCGCCACGCTCGGCCGCGAGGCGTACATGGGTGCCGAGAACCGCTACGGCGACATCGAGCTCATCCTCGACGCCCAGAGCCCCACCGAGCTCCTGCAGCAGGCCGCGACGATGGACGTCCTCGGCGAGCAGCGCGCCGCCCGGCTGACCGAGTTCCTGGCCGTCGAGCAGCGGGTCGAGGAGGCCGACCGGGCCGCCCGCGCCGCGGTCGCCCGGCTCGACGAGGCGGCCCGCGTCGCCACCGAGGCCGAGGCCGCCGCCAACACCCACCTCGCCCAGGCGCAGGCGGAGTACGACGCCGTCGCCGCCGAGAAGGCCGCGCTCGACGAGCAGCACCGCGCCGCCGGTGAGCGGCTGCTGGCCTCGCAGGGAGCCGCTGACCCGGCCGCCGCCTTCACCGCCCGCCTCGACGCCCGTGCGCAGGGCACCACCGGCATGCCGACCGCCGGCCGGCTCACCTCCTGCTACGGCGCGCGCTGGGGCACCATGCACCAGGGCGTCGACATCGCCGCCCCCATCGGCACCCCGATCCACGTGCCCGAGGGCGGCGTGGTCCTGCAGGCCGGCCCCGCGAGCGGCTTCGGTCTGGCCGTGTACGTGCAGCACGCCGACGGCCAGATCACCCTCTACGGTCACGTGAACCAGTTCTTCGTCAGCGCCGGCCAGGTGGTCGCCGCCGGCCAGCAGATCGCCGAGGTCGGCAACCGCGGCCAGTCCACCGGGCCGCACCTGCACTTCGAGGTGCACCAGGGCGGCCTGTACGCCAACCGGGTCAACCCCATGCCGTGGCTCGCCCAGCACGGCATCAGCCTGGGTGGCGGCTGCTGAGCTCCAGCGGCTCGTCGTGCGGCCCGCGGCCACCGGGATGCCCCGGTGGCCGCGGGCCGTCGCACGTCCGGGGGACGGAGGGCCGTCGCGCGGTCGGCTGCGGCGGCGGTCGCGATCGGTGCCGGCCGTGGTCAGCGGCGGCCGCGGAGCCGGCCGACCAGCCCGCCCACACCGCCGAGCGTCTGCGCGGCCAGGTGCAGGATCGGCCCGCCGGGGATGCCGGGCGCGGCCTGGACGACCGGCGCCAGCGCCAGCAACCCGCCCAGCTCGTGCACCCGCAACCGTCGCCGGGCCAGTGCCGCCACCGGGTTGACCCGCCCGGACGCCGCCTCGAGCAGCACGTCCGCCGGGGCCTCGACGGCCGTGCCCCGGGGTGCCCCCGGCCCCACCCGCCGCACCGTCCAGCCGGCGGCGTCCGCGGCGAACGTCCAACCACCCTCCGGCGTCGCCAGCGTGGCGCCCCCGGTGATGCCGGCGGACGCGGCGAGCGCGCCGGTCACGTCCGCCAGGGCCGCGAGGCCCGCCTGCAGGACCGGGCCGGGTACCGGCGGGGCGCCGCCGTCGGCGAGGTCCAGGTCGTGCACCGCGAGCTCGTAGGCCTGGCCCAGCACCACGCTGAGGAGGGGCAGGGTGCCCACGACCGCGACCGCCGGCGCGGTGTCCAGCTCCAGCGGCTCGTCGGCCAGGTAGCGGGCGGTGGCGTCCCGGTTGCGTCGCACGGCGGCCAGCACCTCCGCGCGCGTCGCGTCCCGGTGGGCGGCGGTGACCCGCGCGTTGGTCGCGTCGACGTCCGGTGGGGTCCCGGCGCCACCCGCCCGCGCCGACGCGACGAGGTCCGCGAGCGCCGTGTGGTCGTCCCAGCAGCCGAGGTGGACGCAGACCTCGTGGAACCGCCACCCGGGCAGCCGGGAGGGTCGGTCGAGGTCCACCTCCTCGGCCTGGGCGAGGAAGGCGTCCCACGCGGGCAGGACCATCCCGCCCACCTCGTGCCGCCCCGCGTCGGCCATCCCCTGGCATCGCAGCATGGCCGGGCCGGTACCCCCGCGCCCCGGTGGGACACGCCGGCTTGTCCACCGGCGTCGGCTCGCGCAGCCTGGGCACATGACTCGGAGCGGCACGACGCGCGGCACGGTGATCCGCTGGGACGACGCCCGCAGGGCCGGCCTCGTGGAGGCCCCGGACCTGCCCGGCTACTGCTGGGTGGAGGCGTCGGTCGTCCACGGCCCGCCCGGCGGCACCCTGCGAGCCGGTCAGGTCGTGGACGTCGACTGGACCGAGCCCGGGGTCGAGGGGGCGGCCTGCCGGGCCACACGTGTGGTCCCGCGGGAGGACCTGCAGGCCACACTGGGTGCCTGATGACGTGTCGGAGCCCACGTCGATCCTCCCCGCTCGCTACGCTGCGTGAGTGCGAGTGGAGGGGGCGATCCCCGATGGGGACCGGCCTGTGGGTGCACGGGGGAGATCCTGTGGATCACGTGTGGGTGGCACCCGATGCCTGGACGCTGCCCCCTGCTCATGGTATGGCCCGCTGACCAGCGCATAGAGGTCGCGGGTGTGACCATCCGTCACATGTGACCCATCCGTACCTCTCGCACTGGCGCGATGGGGTGACCATCGTGCAAACTGTTCACAGGGCCCCTGGTCCAGCAACCGCCGAACACAGCCTGTCACCGAATCGATCGTCCGTTGGGGAAGACGAGACCGATCGAGTCGATGGAGGTACCCCGTGCAGCGACGGTCTACCCAGGGTGTCGTCTTCGTGCACGCGTGCCCGAAGGCGCTCTGCCAGCACGTCGAGTGGGCGCTCGAACGCGTCATCGGCGCGCCGGTCTCCCTGTCGTGGGCCGACCAGCCCGCGGCACACGGTTCCTACCGTGCCGAGGTCGCCTGGACGGGCGCTCCCGGGACGGGGGCGAAGCTGGTCGCTGCGTTGCGCGCGTGGCCGATGCTCCGCTTCGAGGTGACCGAGGAAGCCAGCTACGGCAACGACGGCGAGCGCATGTCGTACGTGCCCGGCCACGGCGTCTACCGCGCACCCACGAGCGCCAACGGTGACCTCATCGTCACCGAGCAGCAGCTGCGTCACCTCGCCGCCACCGCGACCTCCATCGAGGCGTTCCGGCACGGTGTCGACGGGCTCCTCGGCGCCGCCTGGGACGCCGACCTCGAGGTCTACCGGCACGCCGGCGACGGCCAGCCGGTGACCTGGCTGCACCAGGTCGTATGAGGGAGGACCCCGCTGCCCCTCGCCGCTCGCGGGCTCGCGGCGGGGTCCTGCGGCAGGGTCAGATCACGATCCGACTACGACGGCCCGGTGGCACCCGGTCGCTCGTCGTAGGCTGAGGCCGGTCGTCCGGACGTCGTCGGGGAAGCGGCGTCCGGGCGACCACGAGCCCCGACGACAGGGCCCGGCACCCCGCGGGGTGCCGGGCCCTGTGGCGCGCCGGGTCAGAGCGGGATGTTGCCGTGCGCCCCGCGCCCGGGCCGGGCCGCCGCGAGGGCGGCGATCAGGCGGCGGCGGGTCCGCGACGGCTCGACGACCTCGTCCACCACGCCGATCTGCAGTGCCCGGTTCACCCCGCCGGCGATCCGCTCGTGCTCGGCGGCCAGCTGCGCGTGCAGCGCCTCCCGCTCACCGGGCGGGGCGGCGGCCAGCTTCTTGCGGTGCAGGATGCCGACGGCCGCCTTGGCGCCCATGACGGCGACCTCCGCACCGGGCCAGGCGAAGACCGCCGTCGCGCCCAGGGAACGGGCGTTCATCGCGATGTAGGCCCCGCCGTAGGACTTGCGGGTCACCAGCGTCACCCGCGGCACCACGGCCTCGGCGAAGGCGTGCAGCAGCTTGGCGCCGCGCCGCACCACGCCGTCCCACTCCTGGCCGACACCGGGCAGGTAGCCGGGGACGTCCACCAGGACCACCAGCGGGACGCCGAAGGCGTCGCACATGCGCACGAAGCGGGCCGCCTTCTCCGCCGACGCGGAGTCCAGGCAGCCACCCAGCCGGAGCGGGTTGTTGGCGACCACGCCGACGGTGCGCCCGGCCAGCCGGCCGAGCGTGGTGACGATGTTCGGCGCCCAGCGCGGGTGCAGCTCCAGCCCGGGCCCGTCGAGCACGGCGGCCACGAGCGGCCGCACGTCGTAGGCGCGGTTGGGCTTCTCCGGCAGGAGCGCCCGCAGGTCCACGTCCGGCTCGTCGTCGGCCGGGGCGAGGGACCCCTGCGCGGCCAGCAGGGAGACCGCCTCCCGCGCGGTGTCGAGCGCGGCCTGCTCGGTCTCGGTGACCACGTGCACGACGCCGCTGCGCCGGCCGTGGGTGTCGGGGCCTCCGAGGCGCTCCATGTCGACGTCCTCGCCGGTGACCGACCGGACGACGTCCGGGCCGGTGACGAACACCCGCCCGGCCGGCCCCATGATGACCAGGTCGGTGAGCGCGGGCCCGTAGGCGGCGCCGCCGGCGGCCGGCCCGAGGACGACGGAGATCTGCGGCACCCGACCGGAGGCCCGCACCATCGCCTCGAAGACCTCGCCGACCGCGTGCAGGGCGGTCACGCCCTCGGCGAGCCGGGCGCCGCCGGAGTGCCAGATGCCGACGACGGGCACCCGCTCGCGCAGTGCGGCGTCGATCGCGTCGACGATGTGTCGGCAGCCGTCGAGACCCATCGCCCCGCCCATCACGGTGGCATCGGTGCAGTAGGCGATCGCCGGGGTGCCGGCGACGGTGCCCCGGGCGGCCAGGACGCCGGAGGTGTCCCGCGTCCCCAGCAGCGTGACGGAGTCCGCGTCGAAGAACCGGGCGAGCCGGTCCGCCGGGTCGCGCGGGTCGACGTCGGTGGGGAGGGGAGCGGCGGACAGGGCGGTCACGGGACCTCCGGGGCTCGGGCGGTTCAGGGCAGGCGGCATCGCTGCACCGGCCCGGGGCCGGGCCGGCGCAGTCGGTGGGGAGGGGCCGCTCAGACGGTGGTGAACACCAGCGCGATGTTGTGGCCGCCGAAGCCGAAGGAGTCGTTGACCGCGGCGGAGAGCTGGGCGCGCCGCGGTTCCCGGCGGACGATGTCGAGGGCCTGGACGGCGGCGTCGTCGTCCGGGTCGTCGAGGTTGGCCGTCGCCGGCACGACCTGCTCGCGCAGGGCGAGGACCGTGAACACCGACTCCAGGGCGCCCGCGGCGCCCAGCAGGTGCCCGGTCTGGCTCTTGGTGGCCGTCACCAGGACGTGCTCGCCGATGGAGTTGCGGATCGCGGAGGCCTCGGCCGTGTCACCGACCGGCGTGGAGGTGGCGTGCGCGTTGACGTGGCCCACGTCGGTCGCGGACAGGCCCGCGTCACGCAGGGCCGCACTGATGGCGCGCCCGGCGCCCTCACCCTCGGGGTGCGGGGCCACCAGGTCGTAGCCGTCCGCCGTCGCGCCCGCGCCGGCGAGCCGGGCGTGGATGCGAGCGCCGCGCGCCCGGGCGGCGTCGCCCCGCTCGAGCACCAGCGCGGCCGCGCCCTCGCCCAGCACGAAGCCGTCGCGGGCCTTGTCGAACGGCCGGGAGGCGCGCTCGGGCTCGTCGTTGCGGGTGCTCATCGCGCGCATGGCGGCGAACCCGGCCATCGGCAGGGGGTGCACGCAGGCCTCGGCGCCCCCGACCAGGACGACGTCCGCGCGGTCGAAGCGCAGCAGGTCCAGGCCCCACCGGATCGCCTCGGCGCCGGAGGCGCAGGCGCTCACCGGTGCGTGCACGCCGCCCTTGGCGCCGACGGCCAGCCCGACCGCGGCGGCCGGGCCGTTGGGCATGAGCATGGGGATGGTGAAGGGGGAGACCCGCTTGGGGCCCTTCTCCTCCAGGACGTCGTCCTGCCCGAGCAGGGTCAGCGCCCCGCCGATGCCGGTGCCGAAGACGACGGCGACCCGCTCGGGCGCCACGCCGGCGTCGGCGGCGCCGGAGTCACGCCACGCCTCCTCGGCGGCGACCACGGCCACCTGCTGGCTGCGGTCGAGCCGGCGGGCGCGGACGCGGTCCAGCTGCTCGGCGGGGTCGGCCGGCAGCCGGGCGACGAGCTGGGCCGGGAACTCCTTGATCCAGTCGTCGGTGATCCGGCTGACCCCCGACCGCCCGGCCAGCAGTGCGTCCCACGTGCTGGCGACGTCGCCACCGAGCGGCGTGGTGGCACCGAGTCCGGTGACGACGACATCGCCGACTGACGTGCTCATGACGAATCCTCCTGGGACGTGCGGCCGGGGGCCGGGGCAGCCGGGGGTGGCTCAGCCCTGGTTCTTCTGGATGTAGCTGATGGCGTCGCCGACGGTCTTGATGTTGCCCAGCTCGTCGTCGGGGATGGCGACGCCGAACTTGTCCTCGACCGCGGTGGCGATCTCGACCATCGACAGCGAGTCGACGTCGAGGTCCTCCGTGAACGACTTCTCGGGGGTGGCGTCGGCAGGGGCGACGCCGGCGACCTCCTCCAGGATCTCGGCCAGACCGGTCTGGATGTCCTCGCTCACGCGGGGTCCTCTCTCTCTCGGATGGGGCGGGGGGACCCGCCGTGGTTCCCGGGGAGCCCGGGGGTTCGTGGTGCGTGCTCATGTCAGCACGGTCAGGGCAGGACGACGACCTGACCGGCGAACGTCAGGCCCGCGCCGTAGCCGAGCAGCAGCGCGGTGTCACCGCTCTTGGCCTCACCGGTCTCCAGCAGTGCCGACAGGGCCAGCGGGACGGAGGCGGAGGAGGTGTTGCCCGAGCGGACGATGTCGCGGGCGATGACCGTGCGCTCGGGCAGGCCGAGGCGCTTGGCCATGAGCTCGATGATCCGCAGGTTCGCCTGGTGCGGCGCGAAGACGTCGATGTCCTCGGGCCCCACGCCGGCGCGGCGCATCGCCTCGGCCAGCGTGTCGGTGAGCCGGGTGGTGGCCCAGCGGTACACGGCCTGACCGGCCATGCTCATGACCTTCTCGCCCTCGGGGATGGCGATGGCGGTGAACTGGTCGCCGTCACTGCCCCAGACGACGGGCCCCACGGCGGGGCTGTCCGAGGGGCCGAGGACCGCGGCCCCGGCGCCGTCGGCGAAGATCACCGCGGTCGACCGGTCGGTCAGGTCGGTGTAGTCGGTGAGCCGTTCGCCGCCGACCACGAGCGCGTTGCGGGCCGAACCGGAGCGGATGGCGTCGGCCGCGGCGCTCAGCGCGTAGCACCACCCCGCACACCCGGCGTTCACGTCGAACGCGCCGGGCCGGGGGATCCCCAGCCGGTGCGCGATCTGCGGCGCCAGCCCCGGGATCGAGCTCGGCGGACTGGCGGTCGCCAGCAGCACGAGGTCGACCTCGGCAGCGTCCAGGCCGCTGGCCGCGAGGGCCTTGCCCCCGGCGGCGACGCTCATCTCCGCCAGCGTCTCGTCCGGCTCGGCCCAGCGGCGTTCGGCGATGCCGACCCGCGCCTGGATCCACTCGTCGTTGGTGTCCATCACCTGGGCGAGCTCGTCGTTGGTGACCCGGCGGCGGGGGCGGTAGCTCCCGAGACCGAGGATGCGCGCGCCGGGCGCACCGGCGGGCAGCTGCAGCGTGGTCATTCCGCACCTTCCGGGTAGAGCCGGGCGATCGGGTCCCCTGCATCGACCAGGTCGCCGTCCTGCACGAGCCACTCGGCCAGTACCCCGTCGTACCCGGCTGAGACGTTCACGTCCTCGCGGCGGCTGCGGATGACGCCCAGCGGGGTGCCGGCCGGCAGGCGCGAGCCCTCGGCCACCTCCGCCGGGCTGACCGTGCCGCGCACCGGGGAGACGACCACCCGCCAGTCGGGCAGGTGCTCGGCCTCCGCCCGGCCGCGCTCGGCGGCGATGAGCTCGCGGGCGCGGTCGAGGTCGGCCGGGCCGCTGACCGCGAGGATCTCGACGTCGGCGCCCTTCCACTGCCGCTTCGCCAGGCCCGCCAGCGCCCCGGCCGGCGGCAGCTCGATGGCCGCGGTCACCCCCAGCTCGCGCATGGTCGCCAGGCACGCGTCGAAGCGGACCGGGCTGGTGACCTGGCTGACCAGCCGGGCGAGTGCCTCGGCGCCGGAGGACACCGCGGCGCCGTCGGCGTTGGAGAGCAGCAGCCGGCTCGGGTCGGCCGGGCGCAGCCCGCCGACGAGGCCCTCGAGCTCGGCGCGGGCGGAGGCCATGTACTCGGTGTGGAACGCGCCGGCCACCGACAGCGGCATGATCCGCGCCTTCGCCGGCGGGTCGGCCCTGAGCGCGGCCAGCCCGTCGAGCGGGCCGGCGGCCACGACCTGGCCGCCGCCGTTCATGTTGGCCGCCACGAGGCCGTGCTCGGCGAGCTTCGCGGCGACCTCGTCGGGGTCCCCGCCGAGGACCGCGGACATCCCGGTGGGGGTCTGCGCGCACGCGGCGGCCATGGCCCGGCCGCGGACGGCGGTCAGCGCGATCGCCGCCTCCACGCTCAGCACGCCGGCGAGGGCGGCCGCGGTCAGCTCGCCGACGCTGTGCCCGGTGATGACGACGTCCCGGCCGGCCTGCGGCGTGTGCGCCACCGGGCCGGGCAGCCCGCCGAGCTCGCGGGCGATGAACAGGCTCATCGCGACGACCAGCGGCTGGGTGACCGCGGTGTCCTTGATGGCCTCGGCGTCGCCGGTCGTGCCCAGCTCGAGGAGGTCGGCGTCGGCGATCGCGCCGGCCCAGCGGAAGAAGGACTCTGCGCCGGGGAGCCCGAGCCAGTCGGTCAGCATCCCGGGTTTCTGCGCACCCTGTCCGGGGGCGAGGACGGCCAGCACCTCCACACCGTGTCAGAGATCGCGGCTCCGCGTGGTGGGGAGCGGCACGAAAGCACACCGGTGCTCTTTGGAGGGTCCCCACAAAAGATGCGCCATCTCCGGCGCATCCACCGAGTGCCGGTGGTGGGAACCACACTGTCCGGCGCCGGCCGTGTGCGGGGCCCGTGGCCGGTCCGCGAGGCGGGGGGCCCGCCTCAGTGCCAGAGGGAACGGTCCTGGTCGAGGGCGGCCAGGGCGAGGGCCACCTGCAACGTCCAGCCACCACGTGCGTCGGTCGCCGACAGCCCGGTCAGCTCGGTCGCCCGCTTGAGCCGGTACCGCACGGTGTTGGGGTGGACGAACAGGGCCCGGGCGCTGGCCTCCAGGTTGCCGCCGCTGGCGAGCACCGCGCGCACCGTCTCCAGCACCTCGCCGCCGGCGCCCTGCAGCGGCAGCGCGACCCGCTCCTGCAACGTGGCCCGCGCGACCGGGTCGCCGTCCAGGGCCCGTTCGGGCAGGAGCGCGTCGGCCGGCACCGGCCGTGGCGACCCGGGCCACGCCGCGGCCGCCCGCAGGCCGGCGAGGGCGGCGGCCGCGGAGTCGCCGGCGCGGCTCAGCGAGTCGACGACCGGCCCCATCACCACCGGGCCGGGGCCGAACTCGTCGCTGACCCGCTCGGCCACCTCCTCCAGCCGCTCGGTGCCACCCAGCACGACGACCAGCTGGTCGGCGTGCACACCGACGAGCACCTCGCTGCGCAGCTGACGGGCCGCGCGGCGGGCGGCGGCGTGCGCGTCACCGGCCGCCGGTGCGGCGCCGACCAGCACCGTGACCGGGCTCATCGCCGCCCACCCCAGCGCCGACGCCCGGCCGGACAGCTCCTCGGTGCGTTCCCCGCGCACCAGCGCGTCGACCACGAGGGCCTCCAGGCGGGCGTCCCAGGCGCCGCGGCTCTCGGCGAAGCTGGCGTAGACGTGCGCGGTGGCGAAGGCGACCTCGCGGCTGAACTGCAGCACCGCCAGGCGCAGCGCGTCCGCGTCGCCGGGCTCGGCGACGGACTCGACGAAGTCGTCCATCACCTCGACGGTCACCTTGATGAGGTCGACCGTGTGCTTGAGCGGTACCACCCGCGCCAGCTCACGGGGCGCGGCACCGAAGACCTCACCGGTGAGCCGAGGGGGCCGGGTGGGGGTGCGGCACCACTCCACCAACGAGGCGATGCCGGCCTGGGCCACGAGCATCACCCAGGAGCGCTGGTCGGCGGGCATGGTGCGGAACCACGGCAGGACGTCGTCCATGCGGGCCACCGCGCGCGTGGCCAGGGACCCCGACGCGCGCTCCAGCCGACGCAGCGTGGCGTCGGAGGGCGGGCGGTGGCTTCCCCGGTCCGGCACGGCCCCACCCTGTCATGCGGGGACGCCGGGTCCCGCGTCGTCCCCGGCCGCCGTGTCGGGGAGAGTGGGGCCGTGGACGTGCTCCGGCGGGACGGGACGGCGACGCGGCGCCGGCGCGCCCTCGCCGCGGCCGGGGCCGGGCTCGGCGTGTTCGGCCTGCTGGGCCTGGGGGTGCTGGTCGGCTTCGCGCCCCAGGTGCGTCTCGACGAGGCGGTGAGCCGGGCGCTGTACGCCGGCGACGACCGTTCACCCGCCCTCGACCTGCTCCTTGAGGTGCTCACCACGCCGGGGGTCGTCTGGTTCCGGGTGCTGGTGTCCCTGCCGGTGCTGTTCTGGCTGGGCACCCGCCGGGCCTGGCGGACGGCGGCCTGGGTGGTCTCCGCGAACGTCGCCGTCAGCCCCCTGACCGTCGCGCTCAAGGAGTTCGTCGGCCGGGTGCGTCCGGCCTTCGAGAACGGCGGGGCGAGCTACGAGGGGCTGAGCTTCCCCAGCGGGCACTCGTCGGGCATCGCCACGCTGGTGACCCTGGCCCTGGTGCTGGCCTGGCCGCGGCTGGCGCCGGGATGGCGCCGTCCCGCCCTGGCTGCGGGGGCCGCCCTCGCGCTGCTGGTCGGGCTGACCCGGATGTGGCTGGGCGTGCACTTCCTCTCCGACGTGGTCGGCGGGCTGGCGCTGGGGGTGGCGTGGACCCTCGCGGTCGCCCTGGTGTTCGACGCGCTGCCCGGTGGACGGGCCGCCCTGCCGCCCCGGGAGGCGACGTGAGCAGCTCCGTACCCGTGCCGGCTCCGCCGACGGCAGCGACCAGGAGGGCACCGTGACGGGGCTGCGGTCGCAGGTGCTCCTCGAGCCGGACGACGCCTCGCTGGGCCCGCTCCTGCGGATCGCCGCCGACCGCCTGGAGCCGGGCGCCGGGTACGGCCGGCACCACCACCGCGCCGTCGACGTCGTGGCGGTGGTCCTCGACGGGTCGCTGCGCCACGGCTGGGGGGACGGGGCGCTGATGAGGGCCGGCGACGTCGCCGTGCTGCGCGCGGGCACCGGACTCGAGCACGACGAGGTCGCGGAGGAGGCCGGGGCCCGGGTGGTGCAGACCTACCTGCGCAGCGCCCGCCCCGACGCCGCGCCCGGGCACGAGGTCCACCCGGCGTCGCAGGGCTGGGTGGACCTGGACCGGCCCGACGCGCGGCTGTGGGTGGGCCGGGCACCGGCGGACGGCGACGTGGCGGTGCCGGCCGGCCTGCTCGTGCTGGCCGGCCCGGACGGCGTGCGGGTCGAGCGCCAGGACGGCGGGCGGGTGACCGGGCCCGGCACCGTGCTGGTCTGGCAGGTGGACGCCGCCCGCCCCGCCTGGGCAGAGTGGTGAGCATGGAACCGGCTCCCTCGCAGGACCCCGCCGCGAGCTCGCGGGCGGTGGGGGGCGAGGGGGTCCCCTCCCTGCTCGCCGCGGCTCGAGCCGACGCCGACCGGACCGTGGACCTGCGCCGCCGGTTGCACCGCCACCCCGAGATCGGGCTGCACCTGCCCCGCACCCAGGCCACCGTGCTGGAGGAGCTCGCCGGTCTGCCGGTCGAGGTGACGACCGGGAAGTCGACGAGCGCGGTCGTCGGTGTCCTCCGCGGCGCCCGGCCCGGCCCGACGTACCTGCTGCGGGCGGACATGGACGGCCTGCCGGTGCACGAGGACACCGGGCTGTCCTTCGCCTCCGAGGTCCCCGGTGCGATGCACGCCTGCGGGCACGACCTGCACGTGGCGATGCTGTTCGGCGCCGCCCGGCTGCTGGCCGAGCGCCGCGACGAGCTGGCCGGGCAGGTCGTGCTCATGCTGCAGCCGGGGGAGGAGGGCTTCCACGGCGCCCGCTACATGCTGGAGGAGGGGCTGCTCGACGTCGTCCCGGAGGCTCCGGTGAGCGGGGCGTTCGCGCTGCACGTGTTCTCCACGCAGCCCAGCGGCGTGGTGAGCGTGCGCCCGGGGCCGATGATGGCCGCCGCCGACCACTGGATGGTGACCGTGCACGGCCGGGGCGGGCACGCCTCGATGCCGCACGCGGCGGCCGACCCGGTACCCGTCGCCGCCGAGATCGTGCTGGCGCTGCAGTCGATGGTGACCCGCCGGGCGCCGGTCTTCGACCCAGCCGTGCTGACCGTCGCGCACCTCACCGCGGGCTCCACCGACAACGTCATCCCCGACACCGCGTTCCTCGAGGGCACGATCCGCACGCTGTCGGCGCAGCGGCGGGCCGACATGGTGGCCGGGGTGGAGCGGGTGGCTCGGCACGTGGCCGCGGCGCACGAGCTGCAGGTGGAGTTCGACCACCGCGAGGGCTACCCGGTGACCGTCAACGACGCGGGGGTGGCCGAGGCGGTGCGGACCACCGCGGCGGCGCTGCTCGGCCCCCAGCGCAGCGTCACCGCGCGCGAGCCGCTGATGGGGGCGGAGGACTTCGCCTACGTGCTGCAGCGGGTGCCCGGGGCGATGGCCTTCCTCGGTGCCTGCCCGCCGGGGCAGGACCCGGCGACGGCCGCCGGCAACCACTCCAACCTCGTCGTGTTCGACGAGGACGTGCTGCCCGACGGCGCGGCCCTGTACGCGGCGATGGCGCTGGAGGCACTGTCTGGTTGACGCTGGAACCGGGTGGCCGGGTGGCCGGGTGGCCGGGTGGCCGGGTGGCTGTGGCGAGCCCGGGGCGTCCGGGTTCTACCGATGGTCACGCCTCATCGGCCGACCCCTTCCCCGGCCGGTGGCCGGGGAGCATGCTGGCCGCGGACGCTGCTCTGCTCGTTCTCGTATCCCGGCAGGTGCGTATGGCCGCCGTTTCGGGTTCGCACGGTGCGGTGGACGAGTACGCCGACCTCGAGATCGGCCTGCACCGCCGTGACGCGGTCTCCTTGAGCGTCGAACTGCGCTTCTCCCTGCCGCGGAGCGATGGTGAGGTGCAGTTGGACACTCCTGGGCCGTTGCTCGCGGACATCGACCCACGCCGGCTCGATGCCCTCGTCGACGATGAGGAGTACGGCCTGGCGCTGGGGCACGGGCTGTTCGACCACGGGGTCGGGGCGGCGTACCAGACGGCGGTCGCGACGTCCCAGAGCCAGCGCCTGCCCCTTCGCGTGCGCCTGGTGATGGGGAGGAACGCCGCCGCGCTGCACGGGCTGCGGTGGGAGACGCTGCGCAACCCCGTGGACGGCTCGACGCTGCTGACGAACGAGAACGTGCTGTTCTCGCGGTACCTCAGCAGCCAGGACTGGCGCCCCGTGGGGGTCCGGGCGCGCGATGAACTGAGAGCTCTCGCGGTGGTCGCCGGACCCGTCGGCCTCGATTCCATCGACGCCGGGCGCCCCCTGGCACCCGTGCGCGTCGACGAGGAGCTCGCTCGCGCCCGCGAGGGGCTGGCCACCCTGAGGCTGACGACGCTGCCCGGAGCGGCCGCACCCACGGCGGCGAACATCCTGGATCAGGTGCGTCGCGGGTTCGACGTGCTCTACCTGGTCTGCCACGGCTACGTCGCGAACGACGAGCCGGTGCTCCTGCTCGTCGACGAGGAGGATCGTGCTGCCCCGCTCCTCGGCAGTGACCTGATCAGCCAGCTGAGGGACCTGTCCCGGCTGCCACGGCTGGTCTTCCTGGCGTCCTGCCAGAGTGCGGGGGCGGGCGCGGACCGGCGCAGCGAGGACGCCGGCGTGTTGGCCGCGTTGGGGCCGCGGTTGGCAGAGGTGGGCGTGCCCGCCGTGGTGGCGATGCAGGGCAACGTCTCCATGACCACGGCTGCCGCTTTCACGAAGGCCTTCTTCAGGAGCCTGGATGCGGACGGGCTCGTGGACCGTGCGACGGCGGTCGCGAGGGCGGCCGTGCGGGATCGGCCCGACTGGTGGGTCCCGGCGCTGTTCATGCGGCTGAGGAGCGGGCGGCTGTGGTACCAGCCAGGGATCGCACCCGGCGGCGAGCCGTTCGACAAGTGGCCGTCGTTGATCACGTCGCTCAGCCGCTCCATGTGCACGCCGATCATCGGTCCGGGGATCAGCGACGCCCTGCTGGGGACCCGGCAGGAGATCGCAGGGGACTGGGCGAGGAGCTACGGCTTCCCCATGGCGCCGCACGACAGGGAGAGCCTTCCGCAGGTCGCGCAGTACCTGTCGATCCACCAGGACCGGCCGTTCCTGCGCGCGGAACTCGAGCGTTACCTGCGTCGGACCCTCGTGGAGCGATACGGGGACGAACTCCCGGCGGACCTGCTCCGGGAGCACGCCTCACTGGAAGACCTCATCGCCGGCGCGTGGGAGGCGCGACACCGACGCGAAGCGGTCGACCCGTACTCGGTCCTGGCCCTGCTGCCGGCGCCGGTGTACGTCACGACTCAGCCCTCGCGCCTCCTGGCTCGAGCCCTGGCCGACGCCGGGCGCAAGCCGGAGGTGGAGCTCTGCCGCTGGTACGGGGACGATGACTGGTCGGAGTCGGTGTTCGACCGGGAGCCCGGGTACCGGCCGACGCCCGAGCGCCCGCTGATCTACCACCTGCTCGGCACGCTGGACCAGCCGGAGTCTCTCGTGCTGACCGAGGACGACTACTTCGACTTCCTCATCGGCGTGACCCGCAACCAGGATCTCGTCCCGACGACGGTGCGCCGACGGCTGTCGGATTCGGCACTGATGTTCGTGGGGTTCCGTCTGGACGAGTGGGACTTCCGGGTCCTGTACCGCAGTCTCATGAGTTCCGAGGGCGGCAACCGGCGCAAGAGCTACACCCACGTCGCCGTCCAGATCGATCCCGAGGAAGACGCGACCATCGACGCCGGGCGCGCGCGGAGCTACCTGGAGGAGTACTTCCGGGACGCCCGTGTGTCGGTGTACTGGGGCACCACCGAGCACTTCGTCAAGGAGCTGCGACGGGAGTGGGAGCGGCGGCGGTCATGACCGCCGCAGCACCGCCGCGGCTCGGCAATCCCTATGTCGGCCCGGTGTCCTTCGGCCCCGGCGACCCGCTGTACGGGCGGGACCGGGAGCGGGAGGACCTGCTCGACCTCCTGATCGCCGAGCGGATCGTGCTGCTCTACTCCCCGTCGGGGGCGGGGAAGACGTCGCTGATCGAGGCAGCGCTGGTGCCGGCGCTGCGCGAGACCTCCTTCGAGGTGCTGCCGACCATTCGGGTCACCCACGCGCTCGCACCGGATCACGACATACCCACGCCGCGCAACCGCTATGTGATGAGCGTGCTGCTCTCCCTCGAGGAGGGAGTGGAGCCGGGCAAGCAGCGGCCCGTCGCCGAGCTGGCGACCCTGACGCTGCGCGAGTACCTGGAGGCCCACGCCGACCGGGACGGCCGGCCGGGCAACGAGGTGTTGGTCTTCGATCAGTTCGAGGAGGTGCTGACCGCCGATCCCACCGACGAGCCGGTCAAGCACGCCTTCTTCAGAGAACTCGGCCAGACCCTGCGGGACCGGGGCCACTGGGCACTGTTCTCCATGCGGGAGGACTTCCTCGCGGCGCTGGACCCCTACCTCAAGTACGTCCCCACGCGCTTCCGGACCACCTTCAGGCTCGACCTGCTGTCCGTGTCGGAGGCACTCGAGGCGATCCGCCGGCCGGCCCAGCGGATGGGTGTGGACTTCACGGAGGAGGCCGCCCAGCAGCTGGTGGACGACCTGCGGACCGTCCGCGTGCAGCGGCCGAACGGGATCACCGAGGTGCTCGGCTCCTACGTGGAGCCGGTCCAGCTGCAGGTCGCCTGCCACGTGCTGTGGTCGATGCTGCCCCCCGGCGCCACGGAGATCACCCCTGCCGACGTCGAGGCCCTGGGGCGGGTGGACCAGGCGCTGGGCGACTACTACGCCGAGCGCGTCGGTACCGCCGCGGAGCGGACGGGGGTGCCCGAGCGGGTGATCCGGGACTGGTTCGAGGAGCGCCTGATCACCCCGCAGGGGCTGCGCAGTCAGGTGCTGACCGGACCGGAGTCCACCGCGGCGGCTGGGCACCACCTGCTCGACGAGCTCCTCGACGCCCACCTGGTCCGTGCCGAGACCCGCAGGCAGGCCACGTGGTACGAGCTGGCACACGACCGGCTGATCGAGCCCGTCCGGCGGGACAACGCGGCCTGGCGGGCCCAGCACCTGTCCTCCTTCGAGCGCGCAGTCGTGCTGTGGGAGCAGGAGGGCAGGCCGGACCGCCTGCTGCTGCTGGGCGCGGACCTTGCGGCGGCGGAGCAGGACGAGGCCGTCCGGACGGGCGCGCTCACTCCCCGGCAGCGGGAGTTCCTCGAGGCGTCCCGACGGGCGGACGAGCAGGCACGCAGGGACGTGGAGACCGCCGCTGCGCTGCGGCGCTCCGCGCGGAGGCTGAGGGTCGCCGTCGCCCTGGTCACCCTGTTGGCCATCGCGGCGGTGCTGTTCCTCGTCCAGTCGCGCAGTGCGCAGAACCGGGCGCAGCAGGAGCGGGACCGGGCCGAGGAGCAGGAGGTGGCCACCCGGCTGCTCCTGGACGCGCAGCGGAACGTCGGCGTCGATGAGGGCCTCGCGGGGGCCCTGGCGGCCGAGGGCGCCGCGACGTACCCGGCCGCCGACCTCCCGGAGTACGCCCGGGACGTCCTGTACCGGGCCGCCTCGTCACCGGTCTCGCTCGCGCTGCGTGGGCAGCGGGGTCCCTCCGCGTCGGCGGCCATCTCCGAGGACGGCAGCGTCGTCGTGGTGGCCGGAGCCGAGGACGTCCAGGTCTGGGACCGCCTGACCGGGCAGTCCCGTGCGCGGCTGCCCCTCGAGGACGGCGAGGCTGTCAGCTCGCTCGACGTGACGGCGGACGGGCGCACGGTCGTCGCCGGCACGAAGGACGGCGCGCTGCTGGCGTGGGACGTGGCCTCCGCTCGCCCGGTGCGCTGGGCGGAGGGCTCTGAATGGGTGTGGCGCGTCGTCCGGTCCCCGCTCGGTGATCGGTTCGCGTCCGTCGGCGCGAGCACGCAGGTACAGGTGTGGGGCCTCGACGGTGCACTGCGGCTCAGCGTTGCCGACCCGGCCTCCTCCTACACCAACGCGGTGGCGTTCAGCCCGGACGGGAGCCTGCTGGCCACGGTCGGGAGCAACCCGGAGGTGGTCCTGTGGGACGCGGTGACCGGCGCCGAGCGCGCCCGGCTGCCGTTGCCCGAGGAGGCCCACCAGGTGCACTTCGGGACAGACGACGTGAGCGCGCTGGCCACCGTCACCGGGAAGGCCGTCACCGTGTGGGACCTGGATCGCTGGGGGGAGCGCTATCCACCGCTCCTCACCGCACCCAACCGGTACTACAACCTCGACTGGGACCTCACGAGGGCCCTGTCGGTGGACCCCTACGGCGCGGTGGGCGTGTACGACCTGGCGAGCGGCCGCGAGATCGCGTCGTCGTACCTGCCCGGCGCCTCGACGTGGGGAGCCGGCTTCGACCGGGACCCAGGCCGCGTCCTCGTGTTGAGCAGCGACGTCGACCCGGCCTTCTGGGACCTGCGCCCCGCGGGTGGGTCTGCTTACGTGGCTGCAGCGGACGTGGCGGGGGATCGGGCCTTCGCGGCGTGGACCGACGGCACGGTGCAGATGTGGCCGGGCGAAGGGACCGACAGCGGCGGGAGCGTCGTCTCCGGGATCCGAGCCGAGGACGTGTACGCGCTGGCGGCCGACGGCAGCGGCGCACGGCTGGCGGTGCTGACGAACGCGAACGACGTCCACGTCTGGGAGACCTCGACCGGGACGGCGCTGCTGACCGTGCCGGCGGGCGTCGACCCGGTCTGGGACGTCGACCTCAGCCCCGATGGAGCGGTCCTGGTCATCGGGGACCAAGTCGGTCGCGTGAGTACCTGGGACGTCGCCACTGGGACGAAGCTGTGGGAGAAGGAACTCGTGGCCACCCGGGACCGGACTGTCCGGGCACTCCAGATGTCCCCTGACGGCACCAGCGTCCTCGTCGCGTTGTACCCACCGCCCCCCCTCTCCACGTACGGTGTCGCGCCCGACGAGCAGCCGGCAGCCCTGGTGGCTCCGCTCTCCGGTGACGGATCGCCACTCGAGCTGCATCTCCCCCGGGACGAACCCGGAGAGGTCGTGACCGCCGCGGCGTTCGGCGCCGACGGGGAGACGGTGGTCCTGGGAACCACCGGGGGTCGCGTGGCCGTCCTGGACGCCCAGAGTGGGCAGGCCGTGTGGCCAGACCCCCCGGTCGCGCACGCGGGGGAGGTCCGTGAGGTCCTCGTCGACGGGACCGACGGGAGCGTCCTCACGCTGGGAGCGGACTACCGCGTGGTCGTCCACGATCCTGTCGACGGCACGAGGACCCGCCAGGTGGCATCGAGATCGATTCCCCTGGCCGCGGCCATGACGGCCGACGGCGATGAGATGGTCATTGCGAGTGACCCATCCGGCACGATGGTGATCCCCCTGAAGGATGCGGAACTCGTTCGTCTCGTCAGTTCGAAGGTCGTCTACGACCTGCCTCCGGCCCTGTGTGAGGACTACGGCCTCGACGCCGACTGCTGACCGTGCCCGGTGTCGCGCACGGCGGTCACTGGTCAGAGGCCGCCAGGGCCGCCTGCCAGACGGCGTGGGCGACCGCAGGCCTCGTGATGTCGCTGTGCGCTCCCATGACGCCGCTGCCGTTCCGGATGACGTCGTCCGCGCGCAGGTCGTAGACGACGCCGGGCCGCAGGTCGTACGGCTCGCCGACAGGACGCAGGTCGTCGTCCACGACCTCGATGCCCGGGCCGCGCACACCGAACGTGCCGATGGCGCCGTAGGTGGGCAGCCGGTCGGGCAGGAAGTCGACTTGGCCGCGCAAGCCCGCACCGATCGGGTAGAAGGTGCGCACCGCGCGGTCGTGGACTGAGGTGGTCACCACCACGGGACCCGCCACGAGCCCGTCGGCCAGGACACGGTGGAAGAAGCCGGTCCGCCCTGGATCGGTGGGGATGGCCGAGCAGAACGACCACAGCGACATCGCTCCCTGCACGAGGGCCAGGGAGGTGACCGGGCGGCGGGGCCCCCGTCCGCCACCGGCAGCAGCCGAGGAGACGACGATGCAGCCGAAGCTGTGACCCATCAGGTGGAAGCGTGCCTGCGGCGCCGCCTCCTGCAGGTCCGCCAGCAGGCTCGCCACACCGGTCGCGCCGACGTCGCGGGCGCGGCGCTTCATGTGCCAGAAGGTGAGCACCCGCAGGGGAGCGAGCAGACCGCCGAGCGAGGTGCTGCCGAAGGACGCCAGATCCTGCGCCAAGCAGGCCTGGTAGACGGCCTCCGGATCGAAGGCAGCACGATCCCGCTCGGGCGAAGCGCCCTCGCCTTCGGCCCCCAGGCCGAGCGCCGCGTCCAGCCGCTGGTAGGCCGCTCGCACCGGGCCCGGCAGCGTGGCGGGCACGGGGTCGTCCAGGGCCGAGTCTGCGACGGTGCGCACCGACTCCCGGACCGCGGGGGTGTCGCCGAGGCTGGTCGCGGCGGAGTCCACGAGCCGGGCCACCCCGTCGTCCGACCCGGCGGATCCCACCGTGGGGAGCGCGAAGGACGCCGGGCCCAGATCCTCGTCCCCCCACGCCTTGCTGGGCCAGTGGACGCCGACGACGACGGGGCGGAGACCACCGGGACGCGCGTCTGCGGCGGCCCGGTCCTCCTGGCAGTCCGCCATGGCCGCAACCCAGGCGCCGTACTGGCGGCGGGCGGCGGGCACGTCGCCGTTCCACCCGTGGCTGAGCACGAAGACGTCCGTGGGCACCTGCCTGGCGAGCCGGGCGGCGAGCTCCCGACTGTACGGGCCGGTGGCCCCGGGCTGCTCGTTGCCGGCGGCGTCGAACGCCACCAGGTGGTAACGGCCTGCGCTCCCCGGCGCCGGCTCGGCTCCCATGCGGCCTCCTCGGGTCAGCCCGGGCCCAGTCCGGCGCCGCCGCGCGGTGCCACGCGGACCGCCGGGTCACCGAGCACCACGTAGGCGCGGGCGTCGTGCGTGGCCGTCCACAGGCCGACCAGGGCCGCGTCGTCGATGCGCTTGCCGTACCGACGGAAGTCGTCCAAACGACGGGCGAGTTCGGTTGCGATCTCCGCGTACCGGGAGGTCAGGCTCTCCATCGCCCACCCCAGCCTCGCGCCGTCCATCAGGGCCAGCAGGGTGCTCTGGAACGGCGTCACCTGCGCGGTCAACCCCTTCCACAGGAAGGAGCAGCTCCAGGCCCGGTCCACGTGCCCCACGAAGGCCAGGGCCCCACCCGCGGGCGCGCCGAGCAGCCGTTGGGGCAGCCGTGCGGTGAACCCCGTGGCGGTCAGCTCCCCGCTCCCGTCGGGACCGCCCGGGTACTCGGACACCTGCGGGGTGCCCGCTCCGAAACAGGCGAAGGAGAACACCACCCTCGGGCCGACCGGGGCGCCGGCGGGGAGGTGGTGCCCGGCCAGGTAGTGCCCCTCGTCGACGGGACCGCGCGCCGCGAGGGGCCCCGGCCAATCCTGGCAGAGCAGCGCTCCGGCCAGGTCACGGTGCGCCGCCCGGCCTCCCATGCCGTGGCTGGCCGTGAAGAGCAGGTCCGGGGCCTCCGGGCCGGTGAGGAGATCCTCCAGGCGGGCTCGGGTGGCGCCGGCCCCGACGTCCGTGCCGAGCTGCCAGGCGCGCGCAGTCTCCCGCAGCTCCGCGTGCAGCGGTTCCACGAGCCGCGAGGCGCTCAGCGCCGTGGGGACGTCCCCCGGGTGCCGCGTGGCGAAGAGGTGGAGCCGGCGCGCCGACGGCGCGACGCCGAGGGCCGGGGTGTCCAGCCTCCGCTCGGCCGCCACGACGCTCGCCGCGTACGCAGCGCAGGCCTCGGGATCCTCCAGGTCGATCCGCCCGACGGCGTAGGAGACGCCCAGCTGGTACTGGACGTCGAACGGGACCTCGGCAGGGGACCCCAGGATCAGCAGGTAGTACGGGACCCTCCGGGGATCCACGACCGACGGGCCCATCCCGTACCGGGCCAGGACGTCGTCCTTGTCCTCGCCGGGACGCACCTCGAGGCGCCGGAACAGCTCGCCGGCCTGCCCCTCCCGCAGCCGCAGGAGGGGGTCGAGGGCCTCCATCACCGCGGGGTCGGGGTCCGGCGGGGTCACCAACCCCCAGCCGACCGAGGTGAGGTCCTGCGGATCCCGGCCGTAGACGACCCCGAAGTGCTCCTCGTCGGCCTGCCGGCGTCGTCGCAGCTCAGGCGTGGCCGGCGGCAGGGTGCGGTCACCGCGCAGCGCGCCGGCGACGTCGGCCAGCGCCACCCTCGGCGTGAGGTAGTCGCCCGTGTCGACGTCGATCCCGTTGAGCACGAGCAGGGGTTCCTCGACCATCACCTCGGCCATACCGCACCGCCTCAGGGCGGACGCTAGACCGAGGCGTCACCCCGGGCAACGACCCCGGTGCTCAGGTCAGTCGACCCGGGCCACCTCCAGGGCCCGGGTCAGCCTGATCACCCCGCTGCCGACGACGGCCACCTCACAGCGGCCGCCGTCGGCAGCTGTGGGTGCTCAGGTGGCCGGGCTCGGGTCCGACCGCTGCTCCTCCGGCGCCGCCTGCACGTCGCGGATCTGGTACTTCTCCACCGCCTGCCGGACGACGTCCCCGTCGACCTCGCCGCGCCGGGCGAGCGAGGCCAGGGTGCGGACGACGACCGACTCCGCATCGACGTGGAAGTGCCGCCGCAGCGCCGGGCGGGTGTCGGACAGACCGAACCCGTCGGTGCCCAGGGTGGCCATGCCGCCCGGGACGTAGGGCGCGATGAGGTCGGGCACCGCCCGCATCCAGTCCGACACCGCCACGACCGGGCCCGGGGCGTCCTGCAGCTTCTGCGTGACGTAGGGGACCTGCGGGTCCTCCTCCGGGTGCAGCAGGTTGTGCTCCTCGGCGGCGTCGGCCTCCCGGCGCAGCTCGGTCCAGGAGGTCACCGACCACACGTCGGCCGACACGCCCCAGTCGTCCGCCAGCAGCTCCTGGGCGCGCAGCGCCCACGGCACCGCGACGCCGGAGGCCAGCAGCTGCGCCTTTGGGCCCTCCAGCCGTGGGCCCTCCGCGTAGCGGTACATGCCCGCGAGCAGGCCCTGCAGGTCGAGACCCTCGGGCTCGGCCGGCTGGTTGTACGGCTCGTTGTAGACGGTCAGGTAGTAGATGACGTCGGGCGAGCGGTGCCCACCCAGCGGCGAGCCCGGGTCGTCGCCGTACATCCGCACCAGCGCGTCGCGGGTGATGTGGGCGACCTCGTAGGAGAACGCCGGGTCGTAGGACACCACCGCCGGGTTGGTGTGCGCCATCAGCAGCGAGTGGCCGTCCTCGTGCTGGAGACCCTCACCGTTGAGGGTGGTCCGCCCGGCCGTGGCCCCGAGCAGGAAGCCGCGGGTCATCTGGTCGGCGGCGGCCCAGATCGAGTCGGCGGTCCGCTGGAACCCGAACATCGAGTAGAAGATGTAGATCGGGACCATCGGCTCGCCGTGCGTGGAGTACGACGTGCCCACGGCGGTGAACGAGGCGGTCGAGCCGGCCTCGTTGATCCCCTCGTGCAGGATCTGCCCCTGCTCGGACTCCTTGTAGGCCAGCATCAGCTCGCGGTCGACGGCGGTGTAGCGCTGCCCGTGCGGCGAGTAGATCTTCTGCGTCGGGAACAGCGAGTCCATGCCGAAGGTCCGCGCCTCGTCGGGGATGACGGGCACGAGCCGCGGGCCGAGCTCCTTGTCCTTGAACAGCTCCTTGAGCAGGCGGACGAACGCCATCGTCGTCGCCACCTCCTGCTTGCCCGAGCCACGGCGCAGGACGTCGAGCGCCTTGTCCTCCGGCGCCTTCAGCGTCTTGAACTCCGCCCGCCGGCGCGGTACCGCGCCACCCAGGGTCCGGCGCCGCTCGAGCATGTACTGCATCTCGTCGGAGTCGGCGTCGGGCTTGTAGTAGGGCGGCAGCGTCTTGTCGAGCTGCTCGTCGGGGATGGGCAGGTAGAGCCGGTCGCGGAAGGCGGCGAGGTCCTCGGCGGTCAGCTTCTTCATCTGGTGGGTCGAGTTGCGGCCCTCGAAGTGGCTGCCCAGGGTCCAGCCCTTGATCGTCTTGGCGAGGATGACCGTCGGCTGGCCCTTGTGCTCCACGGCGGCCTTGTAGGCGGCGTAGAGCTTGCGGTAGTCGTGCCCGCCGCGGGAGAGCGCCCAGATCTCCTTGTCGCTCATGTTCTCGACCATCTTGCGGGTGCGCGGGTCGCGCCCGAAGAAGTGCTCGCGGACGAAGGCGCCGTCCTCGGCCTTGTAGGTCTGGTAGTCGCCGTCGGGCGTCTGGTTCATGAGGTTGACCAGCGCGCCGTCGCGGTCGGCGGCCAGCAACGGGTCCCACTCCCGGCCCCAGATCACCTTGATGACGTTCCAGCCGGCGCCGCGGAAGAACGACTCCAGCTCCTGGATGACCTTGCCGTTCCCGCGGACGGGCCCGTCGAGCCGCTGCAGGTTGCAGTTGACGACGAAGGTGAGGTTGTCCAGCTCCTCACGGGCGGCCAGGCCGATCAGGCCCAGCGACTCGGGCTCGTCCATCTCGCCGTCGCCGAGGAACGCCCACACGTGCTGGTCGGAGGTGTCCTTGACGCCGCGGGCGTGCAGGTAGCGGTTGAAGCGGGCCTGGTAGATCGCGTTCATCGGGCCCAGGCCCATGGAGACACTGGGGAACTCCCAGAAGTCGGGCATCAGCCGCGGGTGCGGGTAGCTCGACAGCCCGCCGCCGGGGTGGCTGACCTCCTGCCGGAAGCCGTCCAGCTGCTGCTCGGACAGCCGGCCCTCGAGGAAGGCGCGCGCGTAGATGCCCGGGGAGGCGTGCCCCTGGAACCAGATCTGGTCGCCGCCGCCGGGGTGGTCCTTGCCGCGGAAGAAGTGGTTGAAGCCCACCTCGTACAGCGACGCCGAGGAAGCGTAGGAGGAGATGTGCCCGCCGACGCCGATCCCCGGCCGCTGCGCGCGGTGGACCATGATCGCGGCGTTCCACCGGATGTAGGCGCGGATCCGCCGCTCGACGTGCTCGTCCCCGGGGAACCACGGCTCCCGCTCAGGCGGGATGGTGTTGATGTAGTCGGTGCTGCGGAGGGACGGGACGCCGACCTGCTGCTCGCGGCTGCGCTCGAGCAGGCGGAGCATCAGGTAGCGGGCCCGGCCCCGGCCGCCGTGCTCGACGACGCCGTCCAGCGACTCCAGCCACTCCTGGGTCTCGTCCGGGTCGATGTCGACCAGTTGGCTGGGCAGGCCGTCGGTGATGACCGCTCGGGCCTGGCTGGCGTCGCGGGCGGGGTCTCCGTCCGGCTGCTGCGGTGCGCTCATGGGCACATCGTCCCCCGCGGGCCCGCCTGGCGTCACCCGGCCGCCCACGTGTCGGGACGGCGCGGCGGTGCGGCGCCGTTCCGCGAGAGGTTGCACCTGACCAGGCATGCCCTACGCTTCCGCCAACGTCCGACCGGTGTCCCCGGCCGGACGGGTGCCTCGACACCAGAGGCGCGGGCACCGGTGCGGACGGAAGGGGTGACATGACCAGGCTGCGGGGGTCGTTCCCGCTGGTCGTGTCGAGCCCCGGCGGATGCCACCCCTCCTGTCACGCGCCCGGCACGGGCTCGCACCCGTGAGTCCCCGCCCAGCGACCCACCGCCGGACGGGGCACGATCGTGCCCACCGGCCATCAGCATCGGAACCCATGGAGGATCAGCAGGGATGAGCGTCGACTCGGGCAGCGCCAGCATGGCGGCCCGGCTGGGCATCAAGCCGGGCATGGTCGTGCAGGAGCTCGGCTGGGACGAGGACGCCGACGAGGACCTGCGCGACTCGATCGTCGACATCTCGGGCGGCGAGATGGTCGACGAGGACACCGACGAGGTGGCCGACGTCGTGATCCTCTGGTGGCGGGAGGACGACGGCGACCTGTTCGACGCCCTCACCGACGCGCTGGCCTCGCTGGCCGAGGACGGCGTGGTGTGGCTGCTGGTCCCCAAGTCGGGCCGGCCCGGGCACGTCGAGCCCGGCGACGTCACCGAGGTCGCGCCCACCGCGGGCCTCACGCAGACCAGCAGCATCTCCGCGGCCAAGGACTGGTCGGGCATCCGGCTGGTCACCCCGAAGACCGCGCGCAGCCGCCGCTGAGGAGGGTCGACGACCCCGCGCCGGTCCCCGTGGCCGGGTGCGGCACGATCGGCCCATGAGCCTCTCCGTCGGCGACGTCGCGCCCGAGTTCAGCCTCCCCGACCAGGACAGGCAGGTCGTCTCCCTGACCGACCTGCGGGGCACCCCCGTGCTGCTGGTCTTCTACCCCTTCGCCTTCTCCGGGATCTGCACCGGTGAGCTCTGCCAGCTGCGCGACGAGCTCACCACCTACACCGACGCCGGCGTGAAGGTGCTCGCGATCAGCACCGACCCCGTCTTCAGCCTCAAGGCGTTCAAGGCGCAGGAGGACCTCGACTTCCCGCTGCTGTCGGACTTCTGGCCGCACGGCGCGGTCGCCCAGGCCTACGGGGTGTTCAACGAGAAGGCGGGCATGGCCGTGCGCGGCACGTTCCTGGTCGCCCCCGACGGCACGATCGCCTTCGCCGAGGTCAACGCGCCCGGTGACGCCCGCGAGCAGTCGGGCTGGAAGGACGCCGTCGCGCAGCTGGCGGCCTGACCCCTCGGGGTGGCGCGGCGACACCTCGCCGTCCACCCCGCTCGGCGCCGGGGACGACCCCCCTGCAGGATCCCCCCGCGGGTTCGCGCGTGGCGGGGGGCAGGGGGGCCGTCCTCTACCCTGGGCGCGCGGGGCGCGTAGCTCAGCGGGAGAGCTCTCGCCTTACAAGCGAGCGGTCGCCGGTTCGATCCCGGCCGCGCCCACCCACCCCACGGTTCCCGGTCGGGGCCGGCCGTCGACGGGCATCGACCGTCCGCCGGCGAGCCGGCCGGCCGTCCCCCTGCGCGTGCCGGCCGTCCCCCTGCGCGTGCCGCGACGTCCCTGCGCGGTCCGGCTGCGGACGCGCCGCCACGCCGCACGACGGGCACCACCGCGCACCTGGCCGTTGACACGGCTGCGCGAGCAGTGCTGGGCTCCGGCTGGATGTGACCTAGGTCACCGGGACCGAGGTCACATCGGTGTCGGTACGTCTGCATCGATCCGTCGCGCTGCCTCAGCCAAGGGATGACCATGAAGTCGATCTTCTTCCACCTCATGCCCTACCGGGATCTCCCGGCCGACTTCGAACAGCGGTACGAGAGCATCTGGATCACCCCGCCCAACACCGAGCTGTGCGATCCCCGGAAGGTCGCGCAGTACTACCAGTGGAACCTCGACGAGCTCGAGCTCGCCGACCGGCTGGGCTTCGACGGCGTGGGGGTGAACGAGCACCATCAGAACGGCTACGGCTTCATGGCCTCGCCCAACCTCATGGCCGCCGCGCTGGCCCGCCGGACGCCGAACAACAGCGCGATCATGGTGCTGGGCAACACGCTGGCCCTGTACTCCCCGGCCACGCGCGTGGCCGAGGAGTTCGCGATGCTCGACGTCCTGTCCAACGGACGCCTGGCCGCCGGCTTCCCGGTCGGCACGTCGATGGACGTGAACTTCTGCTACGGGATCCCGCCGACCCAGACGCGGCCTCGGTTCCGGGAGGCCGAGGAGCTGATCATCCAGGCCTGGACGAAGCAGGGGCCGTTCCCCTTCAACGGTCAGTACAACCAGCTGCGCTACGTCAACCCGTGGCCGCAGCCCCTGCAGAAGCCGCACCCGCCGGTGTGGCTGGCCGGCGGTGGGTCGGTCGAGACGTGGGAGCTGGCCGCCAACAAGAACTACACCTACAGCTACCTGTCGTTCTTCGGGGCCAAGTTCGGCAAGAAGCTCATGGACGGCTTCTGGGCGACGATGGACCAGATGGGGGTGGACCGGAACCCCTTCCGCGCCGGGTTCGCGCAGCAGATCTGCGTCTCGGAGACCGACGAGCGCGCGGAGAAGGAGTACCTGGAGCACGTCTCGTACTTCTTCAACAAGTGCCTGCACATCCCGCCGTACTTCTTCGAGGCGCCGGGATACCGCACCCGGAAGAGCAGCGAGTTCGCCATCAAGACCAACCAGCCGGGCGCCATCGCCGCGGCGGCCGCGCTGGAGAAGAACTGGAAGACCCTCAACGAGGAGGGCTTCATCATCGCCGGCAGCCCGTCCACGGTCGCCGACCGGCTCATCGAGGTCGCCAAGACCCTGCGCGTGGGCAACCTGCACGCACTGCTGCAGATCGGGTCCATGCCGCACGAGCTGACCAAGAAGAACATCACGCTCTTCGCCGAGGAGGTCATGCCGCGCATCCGCACCGTGTGGGACGCCGAGGGGTGGACCCACGAGTGGTGGCCGTCGGGAGCCGCCGTCCGAGCCGTCACCGAGCCCGCCGGCGCGCAGGCCTGAGGAGGACCCGATGACCACCACCGCACCCGCCCAGGTCGACGAGCGCATCGTCGAGGTCGGCCCGATGCAGGCCCGCGTCCTCGTCGCCGGCACGGGCGATCCGCTCGTGTTCCTCCACGGCGTGGGCGGCCTGTCCTGGGACCCCTTCCTCGAGGCCCTGGCGGCCGACCACACCGTCTACGCGGTCGAGCACCCCGGGGCCAACGACACCGAGGCGCTGGCCAAGCACCTGCCGGGCATCTGGGAGCTGGCGCTCTTCTACGACAGCCTGCTCGACGCCCTCGACCTCGACCGGGTCCAGGTCGTCGGCCACTCCTTCGGCGGGATGGTCGCCGCGGAGCTCGCGGCCAACAGCCCCCGGCGGGTGTCCCGGATGGTGCTGATCGCACCGATCGGGTTCTGGCGTCAGGACAAGCCCATCGCCGACATCGCGGGCATCCCGCCCGAGACACTGCCCGGCCTGGTCCTCGCCGACCCGGACGGCCCACTGGCCGGCATGCTCACCCCGCCGGCCGACGACCCGCAGGCGCTGTTCGAGGCGTCCATGCGGATGGCGAGCATCCTGCACTTCATCTGGCCGCTGCCGGACAAGGGGCTGCACCGGCGCATCCACCGGGTGTCCGCTCCGACGCTGCTGGTCTGGGGGGCGCAGGACAAGCTGGTCGACCCCGTGTACGCGGAGGAGTTCACCTCCCGCATGAGGGACACCCGCGTGGAGCTGGTGCAGGACGCCGGCCACCTGCCGCAGCTCGAGCAGCCGGAGGTGGTCCGGGACCTCGTCCTCGGCTTCCTCGACGGCGGGCGCGCCTGACCCCGGCGTCCTCCCGCTGCCGCCTCGCGCGGCGGCGGGAGGACGTCCGCCGGGATCACGCCGCGGCAGCCTCCGGGAGCGCGTGCGCCGGCACGTCGGGGCGTGGGAACACCGGCCGGAGCGCCAGCGGCGGCCGGAACGGCGCCCACGTGCCCTCCGGCTGCGCCAGCCGGTCGGCGATCGCCCAGAGGGCCGCGGGGTGGTGGCCGAGCCCGAGGTGGCTGGCCAGGACGGCGATGTTCTCGCACCGCTCACCAGGGGTGTCCAGGCAGGTCTGCCAGTGCACGATCCCGTCGAGGTGCGAGTAGATCGACGTCGCCGGCACCGGCAGCGGCGACCCGTCCGGCTCCAGTGGCAGCAGCCAGCGCTCGACGTGCAGGTGCGAGTACCGGTCGAACACCCGGGAGGCGTGGCTCTGGCTGTGCCGGGTGAGCCGGAACGGGCTGCCGAGGGTGATCACCTGGCGTACCGAGTCGGGCGTGCGGCGGGCCAGGTCGCGGGCGAAGATGCCGCCCAGGCTCCACCCCACGAGACTCACCGGCCGGCCGTGGCGGTCGCTGAGGTCGTCGATCCGGTCGCGCATGCCCTGCACGCACCGCGCCGTCGGGCCGATGTTGCGGCCCAGCCGCCAGCCGTGGACGCGGTAGCCCAGCCGGCGCAGCACCGAGCGCAGCACCCGGGTGGAGGCGTCGTCGGCCAGCAGACCGGGGAGCACCAGCACCGGGTGGCCGTCGCCCTGCGGCAGCCGCGGGACCAGCGCCGGGCGGGTGGCCAGGTAGAGCCCGAAGTCGGCGACCGCGCGACCCGGCTCGGTCAGGTAGAGCGGGATGGCCGGGCCATCGCCCCGCAGTCGTGCCACGTCGTCCTCCTCGCCGGCCGACCGGTGCCGGTCGGCCCTCCGCCGGTACCCGTGCGGAGACGCCCGCGACACCCGGACGCTCCTCCGGACACATCGGCAGTCTGGCTGTGGCCTGTGACACAACGGGCCCGCCGCCGCGCCGGTCCGAGGAGGGCGTGCAACGGTACGGGGGTGGACGACGCGACCGCGCCGGGACGCAGCCTGATCGCGGACCTGGGTGGTCCGGTGCACTACATCGACTTCGGCGGCCGCGCCGACGGGCCGACCGTCGTCCTCGTGCACGGCCTGGGCGGCTCCCACCTCAACTGGGACCTGCTGGCCCCGCTGCTCACCCCGCACGCACGGGTGTACGCGCTGGACCTGCCCGGTTTCGGCCGCAGCGAGCCGGGCGGCCGGACGACGCGGGTGCGCGACAACGTCGCCGTGCTCGACCGTTTCGTCCGCGACGTGACCGGCGGGCCCGTGGTGCTGGTCGGCAACTCGATGGGCGGGATGATCGCGCTGCTCGAGGCGGCCCGGGCACCGGCGCGGGTGAGTGGCCTGGTGCTCGTCGACCCCGCCGTCCCCGGTCCGCGCGGCAGGCTCGACCCCGCGGTGGCCACGGACTTCGCCCTGTACGCCCTGCCGGGGGTGGGGGAGCGCCACCTCGCCGCGCGACACCGACGCCGCGGTGCGCGGGGCTCGGTCACCGACATGCTGGAGCTGTGCGGGGTCGACCCCGCCGCGGTGCCGCCGCGGCTCATCGAACGCTCCGCCGCGCTCATCGACGAGCGCCAGGACGTCGCGGGCATGGACCGCGCCTTCCTCACCGCGGCCCGGTCGCTGCTGCTGCTCCTGGCCGACCCACGGCTGCTGCGCCGGGCGATGGCGGGGATCGAGGTCCCGGTGCTGCTCGTGCACGGCGACCGCGACCGGCTGGTGCCGGTGTCCGCGGCCCGGGACGTCGCGCGCCGGCACCCGGACTGGACCTACGTGGAGCTCGCCGACGTCGGGCACGTGCCGCAGCTGCAGTGCCCCGAGCGGCTGGCCGGCCACCTCCTCGACTGGCTGCCCGCCGTCGCCTGAGCCCTGCTCACCGGAGGGTGGCCCGGAGCGCCTCCAGCCCGGTCCAGCGCGGCCGCCAGCCCAGCAGCTCCTTGGCCCGCGACGTGTCCATGATCGCCGGCCGGCTGACCGCCTCCACCCACTCGGCGACCGGCGGCAGGAACGGCAGCCGGGTCACGGCCCGGGCGGCGAGCTGGACGGGGGCGGCGGGCACGGGGACGGGCAGGGCGCCGAGCTCGCGGACGACGTCGACGGCGGTGAGGACGCCGTCCCCGGCGACGTTGTAGGCCCCGGGCGGGCCCGCGCCCACGACGCACAGCTGCAGGGCGCGGCCGACGTCGTCCTCGTGGACGAACTGGAGCAGGAACTCGGGGGCGAGCACGGGCAGGGGCACCGGCAGCCGCCGCGGGCGACCGAACAGCCGGCGACCCAGCGGTGCCAGGGGGCCGGGCAGCACGTCCTTGGCGCCGACGGCGTGCGGGCCCAGCACCACCGACGGGCGCAGCAGGTACAGCGCCAGGCCGGGGGTGGCGGCCGCCTCCGCCTCCAGCCGGTGCTCGAGCTCGGCCTTCTCCCGGGCGTAGAACAGCCGGGCGGCCGGGCGCACCGGCCAGTCCTCGCCGATCCGCTCGGGGTTGTCGGCGTGCCAGCCGTAGGCGGCGACGGAGGAGGCCTGCACGAACCGGCGCGCCCCGGCCTCCGCGGCGGCGCGGAACACGCTGAGCGTGCCGTCGACGTTGATGGACCGGGCCGTCCACCGCGGGGCGTTGCCGGTGACGTGGAACGCCAGGTGGACGACGACGTCGGCGCCGGCCAGGGCCGCGCGCATCCCCTCGGCGTCGCGGACGTCGCCCCGGCGGTACTCCATCTTCGTCCAGCCGTACTCGGCCGGGTCGAACGGCCGCCGGGCGATGCCCACGACCCGCCGCACCCGGTCGTCGGCCTGCAGCAGTGGCAGCAGGCCCGCCCCGAAGGTTCCGGTGGGGCCGGTGACGGCGACGGTCAGGTCTGTCTCGGGGGCCGGCATTCCCTCACTCTCCCGACTCGCCGGGTCTCGGGTCCACCGTCAGGTGGTGGCCGGGGCGGCGTCGCCGGCGGCGGCCAGCTCGTCCACGCCGCGGCGGATGCCCCGGGCGAGGACGTCGACGTCGGGGAAGGCGTCGAAGTCGGCGTTGATGCCGAAGGTCATCGTCTGCAGGTAGGAGAAGACCCCGATGGAGACGCGCATGCCGCCGGCGATCGGCACGTAGGCGTGCGCGGAGCACATCCGCCGGCCGAGCACGTAGAGGGGCACGCGGGGGCCGGGCACGTTGGTGGTCACGGTCTGGCCGAGCACCTGGCCGGTCGCCAGCGCCGCCCGCACGCCCAGCGCGAGCAGGGTGGGGGCCACGAAGTCGCCCATCGCGATGATCGAGCGGGCGTCGACCGTGGCCAGCGTCTTCTTGTGCTGGTCCATCTGCCGACGGACCGAGGTCAGCCGCCGGACCGGGTCCGGCTCACCGACGGGCAGGTCGACGAAGACGGCGGAGATCCGGTTGTCCAGGGTGTTGCGCTCGCCGGCCTGGCGCACCGACACGGGCACCATCGACCGCACGACCAGCTCCGACCGCAGGTCGCCGCGCCGCTCCAGCAGGTCGCGGAAGCCGCGGGTGATGCCGGCGAGGACGACGTCGTTCACCGTGCCACCGAACGCCGACCGGATGCCCCTGAGCTCGGCGAGCTGTGCCTCGGTCCAGGCCCAGCGCCGGTGCGGGCCGATCGGGCCGTTGAGCGACCGGGCCGACGGGCTGGTGACCTTCCGGGCGACCGCCGGGACGCCCGCGGCCAGGCGCCGGCCGGTCCGCACCGCGTCCTTGGACGCCTGCCGCAGGCTGCCGGCGCCGGGCAGCCGGGTGACCTGGCGCAGGGGGTGCACCATGGCGTCCTGCACGGCGCCGGCGACGACCGAGAGACCGGACGGCGGGCGGTGCGGCGTCCAGTCCGGGGGCTCGGGGTGGGTGGCATCGGGGCTGAGGTCGAAGACCAGCTGCATCAGGTCGGTGCCGGCGACGCCGTCGACCATGCAGTGGTGGACCTTGGAGATCAGCGCCCAGCGCCCGTTCTCCAGGCCCTCGACCAGGTACAGCTCCCAGAGCGGCTTGGCGAGGTCCAGCCGCTGGCCGAGGATCCGCCCGGCGAGGTTGCGCAGCTGCTCGTCGCCGCCCGGGCTCGGCACCGCGGTGTGCCGGACGTGGTAGAGGATCTGGAAGTGCGGGTCGTCGACCCACACGGGCCGGCCGAGCTGGAGCGGCACCTCCCGGACCCGCTGCCGGTAGCGGGGGACCAGCGGCAGCTTGGCCAGCAGGAGCCGGACGACGTCGCCGTAGGCCGGCGCCGGCCCCTCGAACACCGACACCGACCCCACGTGCAGCGGGGTGTTCTCGCTCTCCGCGTAGTAGAAGCCGGCGTCGGTCGGGCTCATGCGGTCCACGGTCAGCACCCCGCCTCTCGTCGTCCTCGCTGGGGGCTGCAAGCCGACCACGCGCCGACGGTCCCGTCCACCGGGGACGGTGCGGTCATCCCTCGCCCGGGCGGGGGCGGCCGGGCGCGGCGTCGCGGACCAGCCGGCGGGCGCTGTCCACCTCCCGGGCCACGGGTGCCAGGACGCCCTCGGCGTGGATCTCCGCGTCGTCGGGCGGCCGGTGGGCCTCGATGTCGGCCTCCAGCCCGCGGATGGCCCGGCGGAGGACGGCGACCTGCGCGAGGTCGGGCGCGGGCTCGCCCTGGCGGGTGGAGATGACGGCCTCGGTGACAGCGTCCGAGGTCCGCTCCAGCTGCACGATCACCGGCCAGAACGCGGCGGCGCGGGTGCTCACCGGCGGGGGCTCGGCCAGCCGCCGCTGGAGCTGGGTCTGCAGCTCGGTCAGCGCCCGGTAGTTGCGCCGGCGGGCCCGGCGACGCTCCACCGGGCCCCCGGTGAAGGCCGCCTCCACGAAGGCGTCGAGGGCCAGCACGGCGTCCCGCAGCGCCTCGTCCAGCGGCGCCCGCCAGGTCTGCGGCCACAGCAGGTAGCCGAAGACGAGCACGATCGCGCAGCCGATGAGCGTGTCGACCAGGCGCGCGCCGACCAGGCCCGGGTCGCTGGGCAGGGCCAGGTCGAGCAGCAGGATGATCACCGGCGTCTGGAACACCGAGAACAGGCCGAAGTTCGCCGCCCGCGCCCACGGCAGGACCGCCGCGGCCGCCGCCATGGCGACGAGCACCCAGCCGTTGCGGGGCAGCACCGCCAGCAGGGCCGAGCCCAGCAGCACGCCGACCAGGGTGCCCGCGCCGCGCTGCACGGCCCGGCCGAAGACCGACCCGAAGTCCGGCTTGAGCACGATGGCCACGGTCAGCAGCACCCAGTACGGGCGCTGGATGGGCAGGTACTGCCGGGCCACCTCGGCGATCGTCATGCACAGCGCCAGCCGGAGGGCGAAGTCGCGGCTGTCCCGGCTGGCGAGGGTGCGGTCGGTGAGCTCACGCAGGCGGGTCCGGAGGTCCACCTCGGGGCGCGGGGCTGCGGCACCGGCTCGTTCCTCGGGGTCGCCGACGACGTTCCACACCAGCCGGACGCCGTGCCGGACCGCCCGCCGGGCCGGTGACCCGTCCTCCAGGGCGGGCGGGCGCCCGGCCGGCAGCTCGCGGGCACCGTTGAGCGCGCCGGCCAGCGCGTGGACGGCGGTGACGTCCTGCGGGTCGGCGGGCACCCCGGCGCGGGCGGCGGCGACCGTTCCCTCGACCAGCGGCGCGGCGGCGTTGAGCACCCCGGCCAGCTCGGAGAGCTCCTGGGTGCGTCCCGACGAGTGGCTGCGGCTGCGGATCACCCGGTCGTAGGCGGCGTTCAGCGCGGTGGTGAGCTCGCGCCGGGCGTCGTCCGACCGCGGCGTGCCGCTGGCCGCGAGCAGTTCGCCGATGCGGGTGAAGACGGTGGCGACGGCGGTGCGGTCGGGGTCCAGCGGCTCGGTGCGGGTCTGCAGGAGCGCGGTCAGCGTCGCCCAGGCGGCCCCCGTCAGGAAGCAGCCGATCTCCTCGCCGGTGGACAGCGTGGTGACCAGCCCGGAGGAGAGAGCGGTGTAGACGAGCAGCTGGAGGCCGCCCAGGGACAGCGCCGCGTTGACCCCGCTGACCAGCGCCGCGACCACCGACAGCACGGCGACGACGACGACCGGCTGCCACCCGCCGCCCGTCGCGTACTGGCCGGCCAGCAGGCCGACGGTGCCGAAGCCGACGGCCGAGGCGATGCGGCGCAACCGGTCCCGCAGCGGCCCGGCCTGCGGCGCCAGGGTCGCCACGAGCGCGCCCATGGTGCCGAAGACCCCGGCGCTCAGGGCCGGTCCGGGCTCCACGCCCCCGCCGACGACGACGGCCACGGCCAGCGGGGCGGGGACGGAGACCGCGAACCGGACGACGTCCCGCCACGGCACCGGGGGGCGGTTGGTCCGCACCAGCTCCTCGAGCCACGCCGGCGCCCGGGGGCCCCTCTCCGCCACGGTCGCCGAGCCTCCCACCCCCGTCGGTGACCTGCCCGGACCGTCGGCCCGGGCACGCTGGCCGCGTGATGGACGTCCCCGCCGTCCGGGTCGCCACCGGCGCCGACCTGTCCGAGCTCGCGGCCGTGGAGCTGGCCGCGGACGAGTTGTTCCGTGTCCGCGGCCTGCTGGACCTGCCGCCCCCGCCACCGGCCGAGGAGCGGGCGGCGGCCTGGCGGGTGCTGGTCGTGGGGCGGCCGGTGCTCGGGTTCGCCGTCCTCGAGCGGGTGGACGGCGACGTGCACCTGGAGCAGCTCTCCGTGCACCCGGATGCCATGCGCCGGGGGATCGGGGCGGCCCTGCTGGCGGCGACGGTCGCGGCGGCCCGCGACGTGGGCGCCCGCCGGGTCACGCTGCTGACCTACGCCGACGTGCCGTGGAACGCGCCCTGGTACGCGCGGTAGGGGTGGCGGGAGGGGGTGGACCCGGGGCCGGAGCTGCGGGCCCTGCAGGCCGCCGAGCGCGAGCTCGGTCTCGACCGGCACGGGCGGCGGGTGGTGATGGCCCGGCCGGTGGACGACGACGGCGGGTGACCGCCCTGCCCGGGACCCCGCACCGCCCCGGGCGTCCGACGGTCGTGCGACGGCCCGTGGGGGCGACCGGCGCCCAGGCGGGGAGTGCCCGGCGCTCACCTACAGTCCGGCCCGTGACCGTGACGCTGGGGGAGGTCGTCGCCGCCCTCGAGGCCCGCTACGACCCCGCGCTCGCCGAGGACTGGGACGCCGTCGGGCTCGTCTGCGGGGATCCGGACGAGCCGGTGCAGCACGTGCTGTTCGCCGTCGACCCGGTGTCGTCCGTGGTCGACGAGGTGGTCGGGACCGGCGCGCAGCTGCTGGTCACCCACCACCCGCTGCTGCTGACCCCCGTCCACGGCGTGCCGGCCACCGATCCGAAGGGCCGCCTCGTGCACCGGCTGGTCCGGGCGGGGGCCGCGCTGTTCGTCGCGCACACCAACGCCGACCGCGCGCCCGGCTCCGGCGTCAACGACGCCCTCGCCGCCACGCTGGGCCTCACCGGCACCGCACCGCTCCAGCCGGCCGCCACCGACCCCCGCGCCGGCCTCGGCCGCATCGGCCGTCTGCCCGAGCCGCTGACCCTGCAGCAGTTCGCCGACCTCGTCGTCGCGGTCCTGCCGGAGACCGTCGCTGGCGTCCGCGCCGCGGGCGACCCCGGACGCCGGGTCGAGACGGTCGCCGTCTGCGGCGGCAGCGGTGGCTCCCTGCTGGGGACGGCGGCGGCCGCGGGCGCCGACGTCCTGCTGACCAGCGACCTCCGGCACCACCCGGTCTCCGAGTCGCAGGAGGAGCCGGGCCCCGCCGTCTGCGACGTCGCGCACTTCGCCTCGGAGTGGCCGTGGCTGCCGGTGGCGGCCGACCTCCTGCGCCGCGACCTGGACGGTCGGGTGGAGGTGGCGGTCTCCCGTCGGCGCACCGACCCGTGGACCTGCGGCGCCGGGGGAGCGGTCGGCGGCGCAGGTAGGTTGAGCGGGTGAAGGCCGACCACTTCGACCAGCAGAAGCTCCTGGCCCTCGCCGCGGAGGACGTCGCGCTGTCCCAGCTGGCCCACCGCAGGCGCACGCTGCCGGAGCTGGCCGCGGTCGACAGCGCGATCGACGCCGAGCGCGAGTTCGCCGAGCAGGTGGTGCGCGCCGAGACCGAGGTGCGTGACCTGCAGCGCGACGTCAAGCGGCTGGAGGGCGACGTCGAGACCGTCCGCCAGCGCGCGGCCAAGGACCAGAGGCTGCTCGACTCCGGCAGCGTCTCCGCCAAGCAGATGACCGACCTGCAGCACGAGCTGGACTCGCTGGCCCGCCGCCAGTCCGACCTGGAGGACCAGGAGCTCGAGCTCATGGAGCAGCTCGAGACCGCCGAGGCCACCCTCGCCCGGGCCGAGGAGGGCCGGGGGAAGGCGCGGGCCGACCGGGAACGGGCCGAGCAGCTGCGCGACGACGCCCTGGCCGACATCGCCGACGCCACCGCCCGGCACGAGGCCGCCCGCAACGAGGCCGCCGCCGGCATCCCCGACGACCTCCTCGGGCTCTACGAGCGGATCCGCACCCAGACCGGCGGCACCGGCGCGGCTGTGCTCAAGGCCCGCCAGTGCCAGGGCTGCCGGATCGAGCTGTTCGGCAAGGAGCTCGCCGCGGTCCGCAACGCCGACCCCCACGAGGTCGTGCGGTGTGACAACTGCGGCCGGATCCTCGTCCGCACCGCGGAGAGCGGGCTGTGACCCGCAAGCTCGTCGTCGAGGCCGACGGCGGCTCGCGGGGGAACCCCGGTCCGGCCGGCTACGGCGCGCTGGTCCGCGACGCACGGACCGGGCGGGTGCTCGCCGAGCGGGCCGAGTCGGTCGGGCGGGCCACCAACAACGTCGCCGAGTACGGCGGCCTGGTCGCCGGGCTGCAGGCCGTCCTGGATCTCGACCCGAGCGCCGAGGTCGAGGTCCGCATGGACTCCAAGCTCGTCGTCGAGCAGATGTCGGGTCGCTGGAAGGTCAAGCACCCGGACATGCAGAAGCTCGCGCTGCAGGCCCAGCAGATCGCCCGCCAGCTCGGCGGCGTCCGCTACACCTGGGTGCCGCGGGCGCAGAACAGCGCCGCCGACGCGCTGGCCAACAGCGCGATGGACGGTCGGCCCGTGCGCCGCGACATGGCCGCCGAACCGGCGACCACCGAGGACGACGTCCAGCCGGTCGCCGCGCCCGCGCCCACCGTCACCACGGTGACCCACCTCCTGCGGCACGGTCGCACCGAGCACACCCCCGAGCGTCGGTACAGCGGCCGTAACGACCTGCCGTTGTCCGCGACGGGCCGCGCGGAGGCCGAGGCCGCCGCCGAGCGGGCCGGTGAACTGGGCATCGAGGTCGTCGTCTCCTCGCCGCTGCGGCGGGCGCGCGAGACCGCCGAGGTGGTGGCCGGCGCGCTGGGTCTCCCGGTGCAGGTGGACGACGACCTGGTCGAGCTGGACTTCGGCCAGCTGGAGGGCCTCACCGCCGACGAGGCCCGGGTCGAGTACCCGCTGGCCACCCGCCGGTTCTCCGAGGGCGTCACCGTCGCGGCCCCCGGCGGGGAGTCGGTGGCCGACGTCAGTGTCCGGACCGGCCGGGCCCGCGCCCGCATCCTGCGGGAGCACGCCGGGAGGACGGTGCTCGTGGTCAGCCACGTGACGCCGATCAAGCTGCTGCTGGCGGCGGGCCTGGACGTGCCCGACGACGTCGTCCACCGGGTGTTCCTGGAGGCGGCGTCGTTCTCCACGGTGGCCTGGAGCTCCGACGGCCGCTCCTCGGTGCGGCTGGTCAACGACACGAGCCACCTGAGGTGACCGTCGGCCCGGCGCTGGACGGTGACCCCCGCCGGCGGGGCTGACCGGAGGCCGGGACCAGGGGAGGGCTCGTCCCCACCCTGGCGGCGGGGGATGCGCCGCGACGTCCGCACCGGGCGGGAAGGAGCGCCGCCCGGCCGGTGTTGACCGGGGGTGCCCCGCACCACACTGCGGCGCCGGTGCAGTGGATCATGGGGCCGCACGCCCACACCCGAGGAGTTCCGTGACCGCCAGCATCGCGCCCGCCTCGTCCGCCGTCGTCGGTGACGAGCGCACCCTGTCGCCCGCCGAGTACGAGAGCTGGGCCGCGGAGGTGCGCCGGCTCGCCGAGGAGCGCGGGGCGGTGATCCTGGCGCACAACTACCAGGTGCCCGAGATCCAGGACGTCGCCCACTTCACCGGCGACTCGCTCCACCTCTCCCGCGTCGCGGCGCAGACCGACGCCCGCGAGATCGTCTTCTGCGGCGTCCACTTCATGGCCGAGACGGCGAAGATCCTCTCGCCGGACAAGACCGTGCTGCTGCCCGACCACGCCGCCGGCTGTTCCCTGGCCGACTCGATCACCGCCGAGCAGCTGCGCGAGTGGAAGGCCCAGCACCCGGGTGCCGTCGTCGTCAGCTACGTCAACACCACGGCCGCGGTGAAGGCCGAGACCGACATCTGCTGCACGTCGTCCAACGCCGCCGACGTCGTCCGGTCGATCCCGGCCGACCGCGAGATCCTGTTCTGCCCCGACCAGTTCCTCGGCGCGCACGTCAAGCGGGTCACGGGCCGGGAGAACATCTCCATCTGGGCGGGGGAGTGCCACGTGCACGCCGGGATCAGCCCGTCCGACGTCCGTGCGCAGGTGGCCGCCCACCCGGACGCCGAGATCCTGGTGCATCCCGAGTGCGGGTGCACCACCTCGGTGCTGGACCTGGTCAGCCACGGCGACCTGCCGGCCGACCGCACCCGCGTGCTGTCCACCGGCGGCATGGTCGAGGAGGCGGCGCGGACGCAGTCGCGCGAGGTGCTCGTCGCGACCGAGGTCGGCATCCTGCACCAGCTGCGGGGGCTCAACAGCGGTACCCGGTTCATCCCGATGAACGACCGCGCCGCCTGCCGCTACATGAAGATGATCACGCCGGAGAAGTTGCTGCAGACGCTGCGCACCGGCGAGGGGGCCGTCGACGTCGACCCGGCGACCGCGACCCGGGCCCGCAGCGCCGTCGAGGCGATGATCGCGATCGGCGAGCCGGGCCGCGGCGGCGAGTAGCAGGACCCCCGGCAGGGGTCTTACCGCAGGACGTCGTCGGAGATGTCGGCGACGATCGCCTTGAAGGTGCGGGTGTCCACCTCGTCGTCGACGGTGACCCGCACGATGTCGGCCACCTGCTGGGGCGACGTGGGGCGGACGGCGGCCGCGCGGGCGGCGGCGATGAGGTGCAGTCGCTGGACCCGGCCGGCGGAGTCGGCGGGCCGGACCGGGGAGCGTCGGTTCTCGCGCATGCACCGACGGTAGGGGCGGCCGCGGGCGGGCCCGGGAACGCGTGGGGGCGTGTCCGCGCAGGGTGGACCCGTCCGTCACCTGCGTCCCAGGAGGCCACTGCCGGCGCGGTTCATGACGCGGACCACAGCCCCGTGCCGGGTCAGACCCGGGTGAAGAGGTACAGCGACACGGCGACGCCGAAGACGACGATGAACACCCGCAACGGGGTGACCGGGATGCGGCGGGCGATCCGCGCGCCGACGAACCCACCGAGCAGGCTGGCCGGGGCGGCGACGGCCACGACGAGCCAGTCGACCGGGCCCCAGATGCCGAAGACGACCAGGGTGACCGTGGCGGTGACCGCCGACAGCGCCGACTTCAGCGCGTTGGCCAGCCTCAGCCGGTGCAGGCCCACGCCGAGGACGCCGACGAGGATGACCCCGAGCGCGCCGCCGAAGTAGCCGCCGTAGACGGTGGCGAGGAACAGCGCCGGGTACAGCCACCACGGGTCCCGGCGCGCACCGCCGTCCTCGGTCCCGCGCAGCCGCCGGGTGAGCTGCGGCTGCACGGCCAGCAGCAGGCTGGCCAGCAGGACCAGCACGGGGACGACGACGTCGAAGGCCTCGGTGGGGGTGGTCAGCAGCAGCACGCTGCCGGCCGTGCCGCCCAGGAGCGCCACCAGCCCGAACCGCAGCAGGCGCCCGCGCTGGCCGGCGTACTCGCTGCGGAAACCGAGCACCCCGCCCAGGTAGCCCGGCCACTGGGCGATCGAGTTGGTGACGTTCGCGGCCACCGTGCCCAGCCCCAGCGCGACCAGCGTGGGGAACAGGATCAGCGAGCCGCCGCCGGCGACGGAGTTGATCACGCCGGCGACGAGGGCGACGCCCGCCGCGATGGCCAGGTCGACAGCGGACACGGGCGGCGAGCCTACGGTGGGCCGGTGGCGGCGGAGACGGACACCACCGACGCCGGTCGCCCGCGCCCTGCACCCGGGGGCACCCCGGCCCGGTGCGCACGTGGCTCGCGCTGACGGCGGTCTGCACCGCACCACCACCCTGCTCGTCGATGTCACGATCGTGGACGTCGCGCTGCCGGGACGGCCGGACCCTGGGATCCGGCCGGGACCGCGGACCGGCACGATGACCGGGTGACCGACATCGTGCTCGTCCACGGCGCCTGGCACGGGGCGTGGTGCTGGCGGCGGGTGCTGCCGCTGCTGTGGGCAGCCGGGCACCACGTCGTCCCCGTGACGCTGTCCGGGCTGGGGGAGCGGGCACACCAGCTGTCGCCGTCGATCACCCTCTCGACGCACGTCGAGGACGTGGTGGCCGCCGTCCGGACCGCGGAGTGCCACGACGCGGTGCTGGTGGGCCACAGCTACGGCGGGATGGTGGTCACCGGGGCGGCCGACCGGCTCGGGGAGGAGATCGCCCGGCTGGTCTACGTGGACGGCGTCGTCCCGAGGCCGGGGGAGTCCTGGTCGACGCCGAACCCGCCGGAGGTGCGGGAGGAGCGGCGGGCGGTGATCCGGCAGACCGGGGTGATCCCACCGCCGCCCGCGTCCGCGTTCGGACTGGCCGGCGCCGACGCCGCGTGGGTGGAGCGGCGGCAGACCCCGCAGCCCGGCGGCGTCTACGACGAACCGCTGCCCTTCGACGGCCGGCGCTGGGCGGCCCGCGCGCGTACCTACGTCGACTGCAGCGCCCCGGCGCTGGCCAGCATCGAGCCGTCCCGCGAGCGGGCCCGCACGCAGCCCGGCTGGGACGTCGTGGAGCTGGCCACCGGGCACGACCCGATGATCAGCGCGCCGGGGGAGCTGGCCGCCGTGCTGCTGGACGTCGCCGCGCGCTAGCCCGCGTGGAAGCGGCGGTGCAGGTCGTGGACCTCCTCGTCGAGCCCCTCGACCGGGCCCTCCACGGGCACGCCGGGGGCGACCTCGCCGATCGGCAGCGGGCGCACCGGTGGCGGGACGGCGCCCAGGTCCGCGAGCCAGCCGGTGAGCTGGGCCGACGAGCTGGCGTAGACGATCCGGCCGAGGCCCGCCCAGGCGTGGGCGGCCGAGCACATGGGGCAGTGCTCGCCCGAGGTGTAGACGGTCGCCGCCGCCCGCTGACCGGGCGTCAGGTGCTGCGCCGACCACCGTGCGATGGCGAACTCGGGGTGCTGCGTGGCGTCGCCCCGGACCACGTGGTTGGCGTCCTCGAACAGGACCCGCCCGTCGGCGTCGACCAGCACCGAGCCGAACGGCTCGTCGCCGGCGTCCAGGGCGGCGCGGGCGAGCGCCACGCAGCGGCGGAGGTGGGCACGGTCCGTGTCGTCGACCACGTCGCCATGGTGGTGCACGGCGACCAGGTGCGGGCACCGGTGGGGGACGTGCCGCTCCGAGGCGTGCGGCTGACCTCGCCGGATGTCGTCCCCCGGGGGCAGACTGCCCGCCATGCCATCCCAGCCCATGCCCTCCGACTGGCAGCGCGCCCTCGTCGTCGCGGCGCACCCCGACGACATCGAGTACGGGATGGCGGCCGCGGTCGCCGCCTGGACGAAGGCCGGCAGGGAGGTGCGCTACCTGCTGGCCACCAGCGGCGAGGCCGGGATGGCCGGGGTGTCGCCGGGGGAGGCAGGGCCGCTGCGGGAGGAGGAGGAGCGCCGGTCGGCCGCCGTCGTCGGCGTCACCGAGGTCGAGTTCCTCGGCTTCCGCGACGGGGTGCTGGTGGAGGGGCCGGAGCTGCGCCGGGCGCTGGCGGGGGCGATCCGGCGGCACCAGCCGGAGCTCGTGGTCACCGGCTACTTCGGCGCGACCTGGACGCCGCCCGGGGTCTCCCCGGCCTACGTGAACTCCGCGGACCACCGCGCGCTGGGCCAGAGCGTCCTCGACGCGGTGGCCGACGCGGCCAACGAGTGGATCTTCCCGGACCTCCCCGAGGCGCCGTGGCGCGGTGTGCAGTACATCGCCGTCCAGGAGATGACCGAGCCGCCGCACGTGGTCGACGTGGCCGAGCACGTGGAGGCCGCCGTCGCGTCGCTGGCCGAGCACCGCCGCTACCTCGAACTGCTCTCCGACGACCCGGTCGAGCTGCAGGCACGTCAGGTCATCGACATGTCGACCCTCACCGAGGACGGCGGGCGGCGGGTGGGCTTCCGCCTGTTCTGGGGCTGAGGCGGTCGGGCTCGGTCCCGGTTGCCTGTAGGTGCCGCCCACGCCGGCGGTGGCCTCGACCGTGAGCGTCCCCCCGACGGGCTGGAGGGCGGGTTCCTCCCCCGAGCGGGGCCGTTCACTAGACTGGTCGGCACGACGGACGAGTCGGCCGGGCGGTCGCGTCGGCGGGGGAGACCCCGTCGCCGAGGAACGTCCGGGCTCCACAGGGCAGGGTGGTCGCTAACGGCGACCCGGGGTGACCCGCGGGACAGTGCCACAGAGAACAGACCGCCAGCGCGTGCGCTGGCAAGGGTGAAACGGCGGTGTAAGAGACCACCGCACACCGGGTGACCGGTGTGGCTCGGTAAACCCCACCCGGAGCAAGGTCGAGAGGGACGGCGGTCCGCCGCCGTCCTGCGCAGGCGTTCGAGGGCTGCCCGCCCGATGCCTGCGGGTGGACCGCTGGAGCCTGCCGGCAACGGCAGGCCTAGATGGATGACCGCCCATCGGGAGGCCGCAAGGCACCCGTGGACAGAACCCGGCGTACAGGCCGACTCGTCCGTCGCCCCCGCCTCAGCAAGGCTTTGACCTGGGGAGACTCCGCTGCGTCACAGGGCCTCCGCGTCCTGGGGGCACATCGGGGGCACAACAGCTCCACGCCAGGCCTCGTCCACGGCCTCCCGGGTGCGGTCGTCGGAGTCCGGCCACAGGTGCGAGTAGGTGTCCAGGGTCTCTGAGGCCGAGGCGTGCCCGAGGCGCGCCTGGACGGTCTTCACCGACTCCCCGCGTCGGATGAGCAGGGACGCGTAGTGGTGTCGCAGACCGTGGAAGGTCTCCGTCGACGGCAGCCCGGCTGCCCGTCCGGCCGGCTGCCACACCTGTGCCGAGAACGCCGTCCGCCGGATCGGCTTCCCGGCCTCAGTGGTGAAGACGAAGCCGTCCGGGCCGGTGGGGAAGGCCGCCAGATGGGCCGCCAGCGCGTCCACGACCACCCGCGGCAGCGGGATGGTCCGGTGGGACGCCGCAGTCTTCGGCGGGGCCAGGAAGGGCTCCCGGCCCGGGACCAGCACCAGCTGACGGTCCACGGTGACCTGCCCTCGCAGGAAGTTGATCCGGTCGACGGTCAACCCGAAGACCTCGCCCTGCCGCATCCCGGTGCCCGCGGCCAGGACGAACAAGGTGCGGTACCGGTCGGGGACGGCGGCGATGAGGGCGGCCACCGCCTCGGTGGACAGCGGCTCCACCCGCTTCGGCTGCCGCTTCGGCAGCCTGGTCCCCTCGCACGGGCTGGTGGCCACACGTCGGTCGCGGACTGCGGCCTTGAAGATGCCGGCCACGATCCGGTGCACGACACCGACCGTGGAGGGCGCCAGCGTCTCCGAGAGGCGCTTCACCCAGGCCTGGACCTCACTGGGCCGGACGTCGGCCAGCGGCCGATGGCCGAGGTGGGGATACGCGTGCCGGCGCAGCATCGTCTCGTGGTGCGCCTGGGTGGTCGGCCGGTGTACCTGCCCGGCCCGCCACTGCTCGGCGTACTCCTGGAACGTGACCTTGCCGGCTTTGGGGTCCACGTACGCCCCGGTGAGCATCGAGTGCTCGATGGACGTGGCGTACCGGTCGGCGTCGACCTTCTTGGTGAAGGTCTTCTTTCGCTGTGTGCCGGTCAGATCCCGCCACCGGGTCTCCCACGTCACCAGGTCCGGCTTGCCCGGCCGGGGGCGTACCCGCTTGTAGACGCTAGCCACGTGGAGCCTCCTGGGGGCGCCGGGCCGGCGCGGCGGGGGAGCCGAACACGGGCTCGGGTGACACCTCGTCTTCGGCCTCCGCGTCCCGGTGCAGCAGGATCGCCGCCCGCTCGAGCGCAAGTGCACCGTCGCGGGCGGTGTTGGCGAGCCGCCGCAGTGCGGCGCCGGTTGGGCGCTGCTGGACGTGTGGCCGGTTCTCCTGCTGCCAGTCGCCGTAGGTGTCGATGCCCATGGGCGGCTCGTCCCCGCACATCCACTCCCAGGCCCTCTGCCACGGCATGAACTGGCCGGGGCCGATCTCGACAGAACTCGAGGAGCGGCCGTGGAGCAGGTCCACCCTGTCGCCCTCGGGTGCCTCGGTCATCGCGTGGGCCTCGATCGGCAGCAGCAGCCTGACCGGGCTGACGCCGAGCGCCAGGGCCAAGGCCACGAGGTCATCGACGTCGACGCGCCGTTCTCCGGTTTCGATCTTGCCCAGGCCGCTGGCCAGGATCGGCCTCCCGAGGTCGGACATGACCTCCGACAACTGCCCGAGACTGAGACCGCGCGCGCGGCGCAGGTCGGCCACGTTGCGGCTGACCTGTGCGGCGGTCGGGCCTCGCGTGATCTCGCGTGAGCCCACGAAACTTCCCCGTCCCTGGTTGTGGACGCACAACGCGTCCGTCATGGTCTTCCTTGTCGCCAAGTTGACGGCGATCGTTCCCCAAAATACAGAGAAGGATCATGATGGACAACCTGATGACCGTCCAGGACGTGGCGGCCTACCTCGGCGTCCCCGTCGCCACCGTCTACCAGTGGAACAGCCGCAGCCTCGGCCCCAACCGATACCGCATCGGCAAGCACATCCGCTACCGGAGAGCCGACGTGGACGCCTGGATCGACCAGCAGGCCGCCCCGGCCATGCCCTTCCCGGCGTGACGGCGACCCTCCCGACCGCCCCCACCCGCTCCCGGCTGCGGGATCTGGTCGCTGCACAGACTGTCGACGAGGTGCTCTGGGAGCACCAGGACCGCGCGCGGTTCCTCGTTGAGGGCCTCATCCACGCGACCACCACCCTCGTCTACGGCCTCACCGAGGCCGGCAAGAGCTGGCTCATGGTCGACCTGGTCGCCGCACTCGTTGGCGGGGACAGCTGGCTCGGTCAGCCGGTGAACGGCGGTCCCCGCCGCTGCCTCGTCCTCGCCGCCGATGCCGGGGGAAAGTGGGAGTACGCCGACCGGATCGGTGACGGGTTCGGCGCCGACATGCTGCTCGGAACGCCACCGGCTGTGGACCTCGAGTTGTGGAAGGACACCGCCGACGAAGCGGTCTGCGAGGACGTCGGCGTCGTGGTGGTGGACAACCTCTACGCCTGGGCCGGCGCGGTGGACATGAACTCCAACGCCGAGGTCGCCCGCCCGCTGGCATGCCTGGGCGCCCTGGCACATGCAGGTCTCGCGGTGGTCTTGGTGCACCACACCAACAGCGGCGGCAACAAGCCGGCTGGTGTGCACTCCATCCCGGCCTTCTTCCGGCACGGTCTGAAGGTCACCAAGACGTCTCTTCACAGCCACGGCAACGACACCGCCGATGCCCACTACCGGCTCACCCGGGACGGCGGACGAGTGATCCACGGGGAGCTCCGGACCACGGGGCAGACCTCCTCGACGTCCCAGGCGGCTGCCCCGGCCACAGGGCGGGCCAAGACCCAGGCGCGGTACGAGGAGGCAGTGGCGGCCCTCAGGACAGCACAGCCTCCGTACAGCGAGCGCGCCCTGGGCCGGTACCTGGCGGACTGGATGGCAGGTGTGGGCTCGGAGGACGCGGGTCGCGGTCTGGTGCGAGCCGTCCGCCGGAGGGGGATGTGGTCGCCTCCGACCGATGACCGGTCCTCCACCCCTGGGTGAGCAACCGGGTGAGCCCGTCCGGGTGGGTGGGTTGGTTCCCCCCTAGAACCCCCCTCCACCACCCAGACCCAACCCACTGACCGGGAGCCCGCCCTCGAGGCGGGGCTCCCTCCCGGCACGACAGGTCACCGGGCGCTTCTTGGCGCCCCGGACCTGCACAGACACCGGTCAAGGCGCTGCGCCCGGGCGCAGCTGTCCCCGACTCGGCCTCGGCTCCTGGGCTGAGGCCGTGAATGAGCGCCACGCAGGGCGCCACCCCACCCCGCCCCACATCGGCTCCTCGCCGAGGGCCAGCGGGCTGCGCCCACGCCGGCCCGTCTCCGGGCCTCTAGCCCGTCCGCAACGCCGCCAGCCGAGGCTAGTGGTGCATACACCCCTGCACGCGGCAGGGGAGAGAGAAGCGAACTACCCGATGCTCCCGAACAACACCACGCACCTGAACCACAACATGCTGCCCGGTGGGCAGCTCAGCTCGGAGCAGGTGTCGGAGCTGGCGCTCATGAAGCACTCCGGCCGCACCTGGACGGTGCACCGGCCGGGCAGTGACAACGACGTCGTGATCGCCGCCAGGCTGGCTCAGGCCGCCGACACGGGGCAGCTCGACATCGAGCACCCCGCGATGGTCCTGACGGGCACGGTCGAGGCCGCCCGTCGCATCACGGCGCAGCTGCGGTGTCTCCTGCCCACCCTGCTGATCCAGGACCTGGCTGCCGACCCCCGCATGAACGCCGGATACTCGACGCGGAGCCGGCTCGCCGTGCAGGAGGACGCCCACGTCCGCGTCATCACGTACGAGCTGTTCCGCCTCACTCGGCTGTCCTTCCACGTCCGGAACGTCTCGATGGTCCTGCTGGACCAGGTCTCGGTGCTGGCCGACGGTGGGAACGACTACGACTTCGCGCAGCGGCTGTCCGTGAAGGCACCGTCGGTCCACCTGTTCGGCACGGCGAGGATCGAGGACGACATCCGCAGCACCTTCCACCTCGGCAACATGCTGGGGTTGGTCGACTGGCCCCCGACTCTCCAGCGCTTCAAGACCCGGTACGCGAGCATCACCGGGTACGGGCGGAACGAGGTCGCGGTGTGGTCCGACTCGTCCATCGCGGACCTCGAGGACCGGCTCGACCTCCACTACTACGTGCGGAAGGAGCAGCCGAGCTCCTTGGAGCTGCGTGTGATCATCCCGGACAGTCGCCACAAGAGCAGTTACGCGGCGTGGACCTCGATGACCATCCCGCCGCTGCCGCGCGACTGGTGCTGGCGGGAGCCGTCCCGCTGACGGGGGCCCGGCTCCGCGGACTCGCCCCGCGGAGCCGGGCAGCGGCGCACGAGACAGGGGTGGCCTTCTGGGCCAGCCCGGGTCGGTCCACAAGGAGCAGGAAGAATGCCGGAATGGGTCAACGGCAGCGTCCCCTTGAGGGGCGACCAGAGATGGCCGCCAGAGAGATTGTCGCCCGATCACTTGGTGCCCGGGTGGTGCGTTACGACGACGGCAGTGCCCCACGGATGCCGGACGGTCTGATTCGGTATCGCGACAGCCGCGTGGCTGGACTCGAAGTCGTGGGAGATCACGATGTCGCTTACGAGAGGCAGTCCAGCGCCCTCTCAAAGGGACGCCACCTCGACATCCCGGATCTCAAGTGGGCCTGGCACGTCAGTCTCGAGCACACGACCAACGTGACCTCCTTGAAGAGGAGACTCCCCGCGGTCCTGCGCGAGGCCGAGCAGCGGTCGGGGGACAGCCCGCGTGGTGCTCAACGACTCCTCCGGGACTCCGATGCCTGGGAGGGCTTGGGGCTGTTCACCGCCCACGCCTACGAGGACGACCAAGCTGGGCGGGTCGCGCTCATGTCGGCGCCCTTCTCGGGTTTCGGCCGGGAGGCTGACGCGCTGGCCGAGTGGGTGGAGGATGTTCTCCGACGCCAATCGGATGTGGGAGAGAAGCTCTCTGCAGCGTGCCTAGGTGATGAGGGGCACGCCTTCATCTGGGTCACCGTCGGTTCGGCTGTGCCCGTCCAGTCGCTACTTGATGGTGCTAGAACCGATCTCCCCGTCCGCGCGCCGACCCTCCCGCGCGGAATAACCCATGTGTGGGTCGTCTCCGGCTTCTCCTCCAGTCGCTCCCTTGCCTGGTTCCCCGATCGAGGCTGGCATGAGATTCCCTTCCGCTGGGCTGACGAACAGCCGCTACGACTGACACAACAACCCTGAAAGTGAACAGATGTGCCGGAGTGCCCTGAATAGACCATCATCCCCACAGCTTGTGGAGCAGGCTTTTGAGGGAAGGTGACGCCACGTTTCCGCGAAGCTTCGGCGCTAGTGCAGCTTGAACGCTGCGGCGGTCCCATATTGGCACTCTGGCATGGGCCGCCGCGACAGTAAGACCCATGGTGAGTGGCTCGGCTGCGGAACTCGTACTATGAGTTAATCGGTGGCGATTTCTTCGAGAAGTTCGTGGAGAGCTGACCAGCCAAGCGCAAAGGAAGCGACACAGGCCTCGACCCACGAGTCGAGGCTGAAGTCGTCAGTTGGCTGATCGATCCAGCCCCAGACCGGCCAAGCGTCCTGCCTCGGCTCTTTCCAGCCGAGATCCCGAGCGATTTCTGAGCACTGGCTGTGCACGCCTTTCGAGCGCTGACGTTGGTTGCCGGAACTGTCGTCCAGAGTGACGCCGACGTACGGGCGTCGGACGCCGTCTAGCTTGAGGAGATCCGCAGTGTTCCAAGCTAGTGCGATGGACAGGCGCCAGTCGGGCTGGATCCAGGTGGGCTTGAGCACGCGGATCTTCGACCACTGGCCCTGGGTCTCGACCGGCATCACGTCGGCGCCTTCTGCAGCGAGCGCGAGGCGGCCGCTAAGGCCCCGCAACGCGGTGTCGAATGAGTTCTGAGCCGGCTTGCGCAGTGCCGCCCATTCCTCGATGAGCTCACGGTGGCGGAAGTAGAAGGAGGTCTTCAGGTCAGTGCTCATGCATCGCTCCCGTGGAAATGCTGCAAGGTGTGTAGGTAGTCGAGTGCGCCGGGGGCGGGCGCGCGTCCAGGCCCGAGGTCGGCCACTGAGTCCGCGATAATGCCGGCGACGGCGGCCCAGCTCAGGCGCTGCCAGGGAGTCACGCCGTCGTCCGTGGTGGGCGGCCGCCCGTTCGGTGTGAGGAAGACGAAGACGGGGCTCTCACCGCGCCAGTCCTCGGCGAGGCGGGTGCACTGGTCCGCCTGTTCGCCGGCGCCGACCTTGGCCTCGACCAGCACGGTCCCACCTGGTACGCGGAGTAGCAGGTCGGCTCGGGTCCGCGTCCTGGCCTCCTCCGGCTGAGCGCCCCACTCCTCCAGTTGGACTTCCACGGGGGTCAGTTGAGCGACGTCGACGCCGACCAGGGCGAGGAACCGGGACAGCACCCGGTTCCCGAGGCGGTGGAACCCCTCGGGGTCGAGCAGCCAGGCGAGGCCCGCCGTGAGCACCAGCTCGCGCTGCTCCAGCTTGAGGACGTGCAGGAGGGTGCGGGGCCCGCCGAGCCATTCGCCGTCGTCCTTGAGCGCCTGCATCTCCGCGAGCAGGCTGAAGACGTGCTCGGTCCACTCAGCCACAGCTGCCCGATCGCGGGCATCCTCGGACTGGACCACGTCAGCCCACTCGGCGCCCAGCGTGCTGATCCGAGCCTCCCAGTCGGCGGCCCCAATCGGTGTCACGACGGTTGCGTGAGGCGTCGGCGGATTGCCTTGAGCGTGGCCCGGCGCCCATCCGCGGTGTCCACGGCGCTCCAGAAGTCCCATCCGTCGGTGGCACGCACCGACTCGGGGATGTCCGGCCCACGGGCGAGGACCTTCACGGCGGCGCCCGCGGCGGACGGCGAGGTGCAGGCCTCACCGGCGATGACGATCGTTCCGTCAGCGCGCAGCTCGGCCTCCCACTCCCGACCGTAGTAGCGCGCCGTCAAGGTCCCCGGCTGGACGCGGCCGCTGCCGAGCAGGTCGGTGAGCTTCACCGCTCGCTCATCCGCGCCGACGAGGCTTCGTCGGGGGCGCCGCGGCTGGACCGGCGTGGGCGTTCCGGCCGACGTCGGTGCGGCAGGAGGAACAGCCAGCGGAGGTGCTGGCACAGGTGAGACGGCGGGTGCGACCGGAGTGAGGGTGGGTCCGCCCGGTGACCAGGCCCAGTCCACACGGACACGGCGGAGGCTGTCCCGGACAGTGTCCTCGTCGGAGGCGCCGGCGCCGCGCGCCAGTTCTGTCACGAGCGACTCCGGGAGCCGTCCACCGCGGAACGTGGCGCTCAGGACAGCCGCGGCTGCTCGGTCGCCCTGACGTGCCCGCCAGAGCGATGCAAGCTCGCCGGTGACGATGCGGTCGGGGCGGAGAAAGGTCAGGAGCTCTACCGCGTCGTCGACGTCTTCCACGAGGGAGGCGCGACGCAACTCCTTGTCCTCGATGGGAACCGGTGCGTGGGCGTTGAACAGCCGCCACTGCGCGCCGTCGGTCAGCACGACCCACTCGATGCCGGCGGCGGTCGCGTACGCGACGACCTGTCTCGACCACTTGGGGTCGTCGAGGTTCTCGCCGTAGCCCTTGGCCTCCACGAACAGCTGCGGGCGGCCATCCACCAGCAACGCGTAGTCGACCGGATTGTCGACCGGCAGGCGCCGGTATTCGTGGTAGACCGAGCCGAAGTCCCGGGTGTTCCAGCCAAGAGCGTCGAGAACCGGAGCAATCACGTTCGCCTTGGTGTTCTGCTCACCGATGCGCTGATGCGCGGGTATGGCCGCCAGCCGGGCCGCGCACTCGGTCAGCACCGTGGAGAGCTGACTCACGCGGCGGCCTCCGCGTGCTTGCGGCGGGCGGCCTTCCAGGTCTCGGTGCTGATGATCTTCTGGACGGCGTCGGCGAAGCCCTCGTTCTCCAGCAGTGCCTTGAGGAGCTTGTTGGAGCTCTCCTGGTTGGCGAAGAGGGCGCCAGCGATGTCGTCCTTCTTGATCGTCATCGAGAACTGCTCCTCGGTGTTGTCTGCGGCTCGCTGCTGGACGTCCTCGTCGTCGGACAGTGTGCTGGGAACGCCGACGTAGATGAGCAGGCTCTCGGCCTGGCTCAGGTCGATGCCGTGGGCGGCGTTGAAGGTGTCGATCAGCTCCGAAAGTCTGATCATCAGCGCTTCCTCGAGGCTGCTTCCGCGGCCGGCCCCCGTGTAGGTCTCGATCTCCCCGTCGTCCTCACCCGGGGTGTTGCTGCCGCTGGTCACGGTGCCGGCGGAGTGGCCGACGAAGGCCAGCTCGGTGGCCCCGAGGTCGATGGCGCCGGACTCGTTGGTCGGGGACTTCAGCTTGGCCAGCAGCAACTTGCCGTAGAGGTACAGGCTCTCGAGCTCGTCGTCGGTGAAGCGCATGACCTGTCCGAGGAAGGCGTAGGCCCGCACGAAGGCCTTGAGCGCGTCCCGGAGGTTGTTGAGTTCGTGGTCGGGGAGGTTTCCGGCCCGGACGACGGCGGGGTCCACGTTTGCGGTCACCGTGGCGTGCGCGGCGTCGTGACCGAGCAGGAACGCAGCGACGGCCCTCTGCTGCTCCTCGGGGTCGATGACGTGGTGGTCCTCGATCCGGGTCTGCAGGTTGTAGAGCAGGTTCGGGTCGGTCTCCTCGGTCCAACTGGACTCGTAGAACGGCGCGAACTGCTCCCGCATCTCCTCGGCAGTGTTGCGGAAGTCGAGGACGAAGGTGTCCTCCTTGCCCGGGTGGATGCGGTTGAGCCGGGACAGGGTCTGGACCGCCTTGACCCCCTCGAGCTTCTTGTCCACGTACATGGTGTGCAGCAGGGGCTCGTCGAAGCCGGTCTGGTACTTCTCGGCCACGATCAGCAGCTGTCCCTCGTCGTGGAAGCGCTGCTTGGTCTGCGTCTCCGGGAAGCCGTTGAGCCCGGTCTCGGTGACCGGGTCGCCGGGGATGTCGGGGTCGGTGACGCCGCCGGAGAAGGCGACCATCGCGCGGATGCCGGTGAGCCGCTTCTTCTCCAGGTACCGCCGCACGGCGGCGAGGTAGCGGACGGCGTGCAGCCGGCTGCCGGTCACCACCATCGCCTTGGCCTGGCCGCCGATCTTGCCGGCGGTGACGGTGCGGAAGTGCTCGACGATGATCTCGGCGCGCTGGTCGAGGTTGGATGGGTGCAGGTCGACGAACCGGGCAAGCGCGACGGCGGCCTTGCCCTTCTCGACCTCGGGTCATCGCTGGTCAGCCCGTTGGCCAGCCGGTAGTAGCGCTTGTAGGTCACGTAGTTCTTGAGGACGTCGAGGATGAAGCCCTCCTCGATCGCCTGCCGCATCGAGTACAGATGGAACGGCTCGTAGACCGTCGCGCCGGCCTCCTCGCGCGGCGTGCCGAACAGTTGCAGGGTCTTGCCCTTCGGCGTCGCGGTGAACGCGAAGAACGACAGGTTCGGGCTGCGACCTCGGGAGGCGGCCGCGTCGGTGAGGACGGCGGCCAGCACGTCCTGCTCGTCCGGCTGGGCGGCCTCGATGGAGGCGGCCTCGGCCTCGGCGGCGGCGAGCGGGTCGCCACCGCCGAGCACCTTCTTCAGGCTCTGGGCGGCGTCCCCGGACTGCGAGGAGTGCGCCTCGTCGACGATGACCGCCACCCGCTTGCCGTGGATGGTGGCGTCCTTGATCACCGGGAACTTCTGCAGCGTGGTGATGATGATTTTCGTCTTGGCGTCGGCGAGGGCGGCCTTGAGCTGCTGGGAGTCCTGGTCGATGCGCTGAAGCAGGCCCTGGACGTGCTCGAACCCGGAGATGGTCGCCTGCAGCTGGGCGTCGAGGACCCGCCGGTCGGTGATGACGACGACCTTGTCGAACACCAACTCGTCCGTGTCCAACCCGGCGCCCGGCGCGAGCTGGGCGGGATCGCTGGGGGAGTGCAGATCGGCCAGCCGGTGGGCCAGCCAGGCGATCGAGTTGGACTTACCCGACCCGGCGGAGTGCTGCAGCAGGTAGCTCTGACCGGCCCCGTGGACGGCGGCGTGCCCGGTGAGCCGCTCAACGACGTCCCACTGGTGGTAGCGGGGGAACAGCACCTTGCGGGCACCGTGCTTGGGCACCTCCTCCTGCACGTAGCGGTGCAGCAGGTCCAGCCAGGTGTCGCGGGCCCAGACCTGCTCCCACAGGTAGGCGGTGCGGTGCCCGTGCGGGTTGGGCGGGTTGCCCTCGCCACCCTTCCTGCCGGCACCGGCCGACCCCTGGTTGAACGGCAGGAAGACCGTGTCGGACCCGGCGAGCCTGGTGGTCATGAAGACCAGGTCGGGGTCGACGGCGAAGTGCGCCAGGCAGCGGCGGGCGAAGATCCGGTCGGCCGGGTTGCGCTGCTTGGGGTCGCGGTACTGCGCCTTGGCGTGCCGGACGGTCTGCCCGGTGAACTGGTTCTTCAGCTCCGCGGTGGCCACCGGGATGCCGTTGACGGCGAGCATCAGGTCCAGGGACTGGTGCGGGCTGCTTTCGCTGTGGTGCAGCTGCCGGTAGACCAGCAGCCGGTTCTTCGCGTAGTTCTCCACCAGCTCGGGCGTGAGCCCGTGGCTGGGTCGGAAGAAGGCCAGCTGGATGCGCTCGCCGCGCTCCTTGACGCCCTTGCGGAGGACGTGGACGACGCCGTGCGCGTCGATCTCGTCGGCGATCCGCTTGGCCAACTTGGCCTCGACCGCGGACCCGTGCTGCTTCTCCAGCTTCGCCCATGCCTTCGGCTGGGTCTGTTGCACGAAGCCGATTAGTTGGATCGGGTCGAGACCGAGGGGGACGTCGTAGTCAGTGGGGGAGCCGTGCCGCCAACCGTGCTGCAGCAGGTAGGCCTCGATCGCGGCCTCGAAGTCGGACTCGGTGTGCCCCCCCATCACGCCACCGCCCGAGCCGTGGTGACGTCGAACTGGCCCGTTACTGCTGCTGTGACTAGGGCCTGTTGACGCTGCCGGAGAAGTTCGATGGACCGGGACATTGCTTCCCTGCCTGCCCTAGCGCTTGCAACGAGCAAATCCAGCTCAGTCGCCAACTCGAACTGTTCATCAGGATGAACTGCCGGCACGGGGATGCGGCGTATGTCGCTGTTGTTCAGATGCGGGTGAAGGGAGCCCTGGGTGACGAGGTCGTAGAACCGTCGTACCGACGGGGACATTAGGACGGCGAGAAGGAATTTCGGCAAGGCCCGTGGCCCCGGCCGGAGCACCACAACGCGCTGACCGATGGCCAGGCGCGGGCTGTCCTCTGAGAGCAATGCAACCTCACCGACCGGCGCTTCACGTGTAAGAAGGAGATCGCCTGCTCTCGGGAGACCGCGCCTAGTCCATTGACGAAAAGAATCCTCGTCCGTTTCGAACATCAGCTCGGGTCGAATCTGCCCATCTCGAACAGCACTTGTGCCCGCGATCCAGAGGCCCGTTCCCTCGGCAATGGGAGCGGTCCTATGTTCGGTGTCTATGACTGAGGCAGCAACTCCCAGTGGAACGACGTCTCCGCCAGACGCTTGGTCCAGTCGATCCTGGAGAGTTCGAGACGTCCGCGCATCAAGGAGCGCACTCTGCTGCGAACGAAGCTCAACAGCTCGGCCGATGCGGCCCACCTGGTGGTCGAGAAATTCCGCGATCCGCCGCTGGTCTTCCAATGGTGGTAGAAGGACTGGTGTGGTACGCAGGAGATCGTTGTCAATCTCGGCTTGCCCGGGCCGGACGCCGCGCGACAGCTTCTGATACTCGGCGATATATGGAGTAGAGCGCAGCAGCCAGTTGAGATAGTGGGGCGATTCTCCGTGTCTCGGGCGAAAGCAAAGGTAGTGCCCCGACACAATTCCCCGATGCGGGGAGATACCGACCGAGCCCTGCCAGGCCTTCATCCGGTTGACCACCAGCCAGCCTTCGTCGACCAACTGGTAGATGTTCCGGTCCTCCGCCGTGACGTTCAGATTCGCACGGCTGTCCTTCTCGACTACGCCGTGCTCTCGGAAGACGGACAGCATCGTCTCTTTCGGATGCCCGACGTCCTTCTCGCGGACGAACATGGACCAGAGCGGCTTCTGCGACCAGCCGACGGGAACGCGGTCGAAGAGACTCATCGCTTGAGACCCGCCAGCACCTGCTGGATTTCCGCTTCCACTTTCTCCAGTTCGGCGTCGATCTCGGCGAGTGGCCGAGGCGGCACGTACTTGTAGAAGAACCGGGTGAACGGGATCTCGTAGCCGACCTTGATTTTGGTGTGGTCGACCCAGGCGTCCGGCACGTGCGGCAGCACCTCGCGCTCGACGTAGGCGTCGACGTCCTCGGTGAGCGGCACGTTCTCGTTGTCGCGCAGGTCCGGGTCGGGCAGCAGCTGGCCCTTCTTGTCCGTCACCACCGGCGCATCGGGGTCTGCGACGGCTGCCGCCGCGAGCACGGCCTTCTTCAGCGCCGGTGTCAGGCCCACCTGACCCCGCGCGGTGCAGGCGTTGAGCAGCAACTTCGTAAACGCCGCTTCGGTCTCCTCCGTCGTCCCGACCAGATCGCTGAGCGCTCCGAGCACGGCGTCGTGGGTCTTGCGCGCCGCGTCGTCCCCAACGGACAGGGCGACCACCGGCTTGGCCTCCCGGACGGTCTCGACGGTCTCCGCGGTCACCGTCCAGCGGCGTCGCAGCGGCCGCTCCACGGTGATCCTGCGGAAGCCGAAGGTGTCGTTGTCGAAGATCTTCACGCGCTCGTCGGCGCCGGCGAGCTGCACGGCGTCCGCGTAGATCCGGGTCACCTCGGCGATCTGGTCGTCGTCGAGGTACTTGCGCTTGTCCCCGAGGGACTTGCGCAGCTTCGACCACTCACCGCGGGCGTCGACCAGCGTGACCTTGCCCTGCCGCTCGGGACGCTTGCGGTTGGTGACGATCCAGACGTAGGTGCTGATCCCGGTGTTGTAGAAGAGTTGGTCGGGCAGCGCGACGATGCCCTCGAGCCAGTCGTTCTCGATGATCCAGCGGCGGATGTTCGCTCCCCGGACTCCGCCGCGCCGGCGAACAGCGGGCTGCCGGAGAAGACGATCGCGATCCGCGATCCGCCGTCCTCGACCGGCTTCATCCGGGCGATCATCTGCTGCAGGAACAGCAGCGAGCCGTCCGAGACCCGGGGCAGGCCGGCGGAGAACCGACCGCCCGGCTGCGCCGCCTCGGCCTTGATCGCCGCGGCGGACTTGTTCCAGTCGACGCCGAAGGGCGGGTTGGCCAGCAGGTAGTCGAAGCGCTTGTCGGCGTGCCCGTCGGCGGTGAGCGTGTTGCCCAGCACGATCCGCTCCGGGTCCTGGCCCTGGATCAGCAGGTCCGACCGCGCGATCGCCCAGGTCTCCGGGTTGAGCTCCTGGCCGAACATCTCCAACCGGGCCTTCGGGTTGAGCCGGGTCAGCCACTGGTCGGCGATGTTGAGCATGCCGCCGGTGCCGCACGCCGGGTCGTAGATGGAGCGCACCGGGGCAGTGCCGGTGAGGACGTCGGAGTCCTCGCCGAAGAGCAGGTTGACGATCAGCCGGATGACCTCGCGCGGGGTGAAGTGCTCACCGGCCGTCTCGTTGGAGAGCTCGGAGAACCGCCGCAGCAGCTCCTCGAAGACGTAGCCCATCGCGTGGTTGGGCACGACGTCCGGGCGCAGGTCGAGCTCGGCGAACTTGCCCAGCACCAGGTACAGCAGGCCTGCCTCGTCCAGCCGGGTGACCTGCTCGTCGAACCTGTACTTCTCCAGCACCTGGAAGGCGTCCGGGGAGAAGGCGCCGATGTAGGCACGCAACTGCTGAGCCAGGTTGTTCGGAGAGTCCAGCAGCTTGGTGAACGTCAGCGGGCTGGTGTTGTAGAACGGCACCCCGGCGGCCTGCTTGAGCAGCAGGTCCGGGGTGTCGGTGATGCCCTTGAGCTGCTCGGCGCGCGCCAGAACTGCCGGCTTCGTCTCCTCCAGCACGGCGTCCAGCCGGCGCAGAACCAGCAGCGGGAGGATCACCCCGCGGTACTCCGCCGGCTTGTAGTCACCCCGAAGCAGGTCGGCGACCTGCCACACGAACTGGACCTTGCCCTCAAAACCCTGCACTGCCCGCGCCCCCTATCCCGTGCCGGGGACTGGTCGTCCACCGGCACGCCCCGTTCTACGTGACAGCACTAGCCACTGTCCTGGATGGGTGGGGCAGGGGAGCCCAGTGTGGTGAAAGGCGAGGATCGGCCCTCCCTCGTCAACGTGCCCACAAGCGCAGGCCCGCGCGAGGCGCCGTGCCTATCGATGGCGTCCACGAGCGCGGGTGGTCCACGCTGCCCACCTCCTAGAACGGCGTTGCGTTACGCGGCGCCGCTGCCGTCGTTGGAGGACTACGCGCCGGGGAGTCGTAGTGAGGGCCAGGACGACGTGGCCCTTCTCTCGTGAGGGCTTCAAGGCTTGTCCTGCGGATTCTCGCGAGCCCCAGTGAGGCGGCGGCCCATGATCGGAATAATCCGGTAGTACGCAGCCCTCTTCACCGTTACGGCCTTTCTCACGGAGCCGCTGATGAGCTCTGCCTGGACTCGTCATCGCTTGGCCCGGCTTCGCGGCCGTGTCCAGCTTCGACCTCATCAGCTGGGGCGTACGCAGGCGCCTGCGGTATGTCACCGGGCACATCATCGGCATCGCCCAGACGCCCCCGGCCCACCAGGGGGCGAAAAAAACTGACCAGCGCACGACAAACCGCTGACCAGGGGAAATGGGCCGCCGCGCCTACGACGGCGCGGAAGTCACCCGTCTTCTTGGTCTCGCGGTAAATCAGGAACGCCGTGCCCCAGACGACCAAAAAGACGGTCATCAAGAAAGCAAACGGGGTGAGGAGGACTAGGAGCGCCAGTCGGTCCACTAACTCAATCCTTCCGACCTCGGCCTATCCCCCCGTGCCGAGTCCGATTGGACTGTTAGTGCAACGGCCCTCCTGGCAGCGCGCTCCCTCGGGGCATGTCCCCTCAGTCACTCCCCGAGGGAACTCTTCGCCACTCGGTGACCTGGCGGGGGGCCAAGTCACCACGGAGCGAAGCTCGGGGTGCTGCCGTGAGACTCGCCCAGTCGCAATCTGCAGCGGGCCTCACATGATCGCTCGACCTTACGGCCGCTCGAACACATGTCCACGATAAGGCATCACATGGCTCGTCGTCCAGGGCCGTTCTGGCGGTCTCGCAGCGGTGTGATCCGAGCTGGGTGATGGTTCGCCGGCATGACTCACCGACGAGGTCTGGGCCCGTCGCGAGCCGTTGCTCCCGGAGCCGAGGTGGCGCATCGGCCGGTGGCGTGATTTTCGGTGAGCGCTCAACGAGACCTGCTGGAAGTCGGCCACCGGCGCGCCGTGGTGGGACATGCCCGAGCGGTACGGGTCGTGGAAGGGGACTGCCTGGGTTCGGTTGACTCCATGCCTGTGAGGCTTCAGCCTCGCTCGAAGGATCAGCATCGTGCCTAAGCCGTTCCCGCCGGAGTTTCGGCGGCACGTCATCGCCGTGGCCCGCAAGGGCGGGGCGTCGATCTCCCAAGTGGCCCGCGACTTCGGGATCTCGGAGGTTTTCTCGCAGCGCTGGCTGAAGATCGCCAACCGCGATGACGGCCTCGCCCCACCAGTAGCGTCGGGCGACCGCGGCGGCGGGTGGAAGGACGAGTCCGCGGAGCTTCGCGAGCTTCGCCGGCGCAACAAGCTCTTGGAGTACGGAAACGCGATCCTGCGGCGGGGGACGGCCTACTTAAGCCCGCGATGTCGTCCCAAAATGATCTATCACTGGTTCCTGAACTCGCCGCCGAGAACGTCCCCGTCGCGAAGACCTACCGGGTGCTCGGCTTCTCCATGCTGGCCTACTGTGCGTGGCGGCAGCAGTCGATGAGCCAGCGCGATTGGGACGACGCCCATCTGATCGACGCCGCGGTCGACATCCATGCCGACGACCCTGCTTTCGGCTACCGGTCCGTCGCCGACGAGCCGCATAAATGCGGCCTCGCGGTCGGCGAGAGCTGGGTCGCGCGGTTGTGCTCTCAGCAGCGGATCTGGTCGGTGTTCGTCAAGAAGCACGGCCTGATCCGGAAGGCCGGCCCGCCGGTGTGCGATGACCTGGTCGACCGGAAGTTCACCGCGACCCCGCCGAACGACACCTGGCCGACTGACATCACCGAGCACAACACCATCCCTGGCGGTGGCGGCGCCGCGCAACGCGATCATCCAGCGCAGCCCGGTGGGCACGACGGTGCACTCAGACCGCGGCAGCCGATTCCGCTCGAACGCCTTCGTCCGCACGATCAAGAATAACGGCCTGGTCGCTCGATGGCCCGGGGCGGCGGCTGTGGCGACAACGCCGCGATGGAGCCCTTCTTCGCACTGCTGCAGAAGACCGTGCTCGACCGGCAGCGCTGGAACACCCGCGAGAACTTACGACTGGCGAATATCACCTGGATCGAACGGACCTACCACCGACGCCGCCGGCAACGCCGCCTCGGCCGACTTGCACCCATCGAGTACGAGACACTTAACCCCGCCGCGATCGCGGCCAGACCACCCCCCCCCCCCCCCGACGAGTGAACTCAACCCGGGACAGTTCTGAACCTCGCGGCCTCGCCATTGGTCCAGTGGTCCAGGGCCGGCAGGCTGGATGAACCGGCCGGCGATGCCCAGGTCGGTGCGGGCAGCGGTCCAGCCCACGCCGCGGCGGTAGCCGAGGGCGTTGCTGGTGAGCACCCCCTGCACGGTGATGTCCTGGCTGGCGAACCAGGTGGCCGCGCAGGTTAGAGAGCCGGCGCAGGCGTTTACCCGCTCGTCGGACATGACCTCGACGTAGGCCAGCCGGGAGTAACCGTCGATGGCGACGTGGACGTAGTGGAAGCCGACGGGCACCGACGCGTGCCGGTGATCGACCGTGCCGTGCACCCACCACCGCAGGGAATCCGGCCGAGCTTCATGACGTCGACGTGCAGCAGGTCGCCGGGGTGCCCGCGTTCGTAGCGGACCTCGCTGTGCCGCCGGCCGCGCAGTAACCCACCGGTGAGCCGGTCCACCTCGGCCAGACGCCGCATGCCGGCGCAGGGCGAGCACCATCCCGATGGTGGAGGCCGCGATGCCCACGATCGCGGCCAGCCGCACCGGCCGGGCATGGTGCTCGGTCCGGGCCGCCGATGATGGCCGCGACCGTGTCCGGTCACGTCGCCCGGGGGCCATCGGTGTGGTCGCGGGGAGCGGTCGGCCAGCCCGGCCTCGCCTCGGTGCGCCAGCGACCCAGCCACTTGTAGACCGTCTGCCGGCTCAGCCGCGCGGCTCGTCCCCCACGCCGGGCCGGCGACCTGGCCGGACACGGGCGACCAACAGCTTGCGCACAACACCGTCGTGCGGCCATAAGCGTGGGCACGGAGATCTCCGGTTGGCAATGACGACGTCAAGCACCGCCACTCCTTCCGGAGATCTTCTTCGTGATCAAGTCACCGCGTCGGTCGTCAACAACGCCTCGGGTTGCGATGACAAGACCTTGACTGGGCAGCACTGAGCCCTTGCCGGCAGTTCCGCCGCAGGGGCTCAGTCGGGAGTACGTGGAACAGGCAACCGTGTTGCCACCCATTAGCCAAATGTGATCCGTTCCGTCCAGTCAGCGATGGGCTGATCCGCCAACTCGGTATCCGTATAACTCTCGAACTGCCGAAAGTGGGAGACTTCGTGCTGGCGGTGAAAGCACTCCAGCCAGGCGGTGGCGTCCTCTGCTCGGAAAGTGAAGCGGGTCGTTACCGCCCCGGAACGATCTCCCACGATGGTGCTGTATTCGGGGTCGTCGACGAACAAGACGAGGGTGTCCCATGATCTCCTTCGGATCGCCAATACCTCTCCGATATCGAACGCAAATCCCCCAGCGACGCCGTACCCTGTCTCGTCATAGGCCAACCAGTGGACCTTGCGGGTGCTAACGACAAGTTCACCCCGCTCGCGCGGGTGTTGCTCGTTTTCCATAATCACGGCAGGCGACTGAAAAACTACCTGCTCGTCATAGTGCATCTGGTCGATGAGTCCTTGCACGGCCGTGCGAGGAAGGGTTCGCCCGCTGAGTGGAGCGCGCGCCGCGTCACTCGCACCATTGGCGGAGGCGGGGCGAGCGCCACCCGAGCTAGCGGCTCCTATGCGGTACAGAATCACTAGGGCGATAATCGTGATCGCGATGACGGTGACAATCATGCAACAGCTCCCTTTTGTGTCATGGGACCCGCAGGGTCGTTGCCCTGGGTTGGTTGCATATCGGCAGGACTGACGCGTTCTTGAGTCGTCGGCCTGGCGAGTCGTTCGGTCCCGCCCCTAACTGCGGCCGTTGTCCGAGGTCATCGGCGCGTCACCTTCGCGACCTGACGCTGGGACTCAGGCCTGCGTGGAACCCTGCGTCCAGGCGGAGGATCGAGGTGGCGGGTCCCTAAGGGGATGCTGAGCTAACTGACCGCTCATTCTCAGTGGTCCGCAACCTCCTGCGGGAGTACTCAGTGCGTCGTCGCCGCGAAGGGGTCGCTCGGTTCCGCTTCGACGTAGGCGTCTAAGGGGCGGCGCGAGTACGGCTTGATCGTCACCCGGCGCCCGCGGGGGGGTCGGGTACAATTCCCGGGCCAAACCGCGCAAACGGAATCACTGGAGACAAGCGCCCGACCAACGAAAGGCGGTCTCCCGTAAGGGTGGTCGAGTCGTATGCTCGCGGCATGCCCGCACTGCCGCCGGTTGTCCCACCGTCGCCTGGAGGGCTCCTGGGCTGACTGCTGTCAGGCGATCATGGCATCAGCAAGCCGAAGACCAGCCGAGCTTCCGCCGCCCGAGGCGGCAAGGATGAGCGAGGCAGCCGGCTGGTGGCCGGCGTCCTCGTTGTCTACGCGGCCGTCTGCTGGGCGCTGCTCATCTGGCAGCGGAGAGTGATCCGCGGTGCTTTCAGGCGGCTTGACGTCAAGATCGACAATCTCACCACTCGACTCAACGTGCTCATCGCTCGGCTCGAGAGGCCGGGCGCGCGTGGGCAAGGCTGAACCAAGCGCCCTTGACCGCTCTTGAGCCTGCAGCCTCTAAGAATTGTCCACACGGAGCGCGGCAGGGATGGGAATATCCGACGCCCGCAGGTCGGTTGGGCGACTTCGGTCCTCGACTACCCCCTCTTCCTGACGAAATTACTGCGGAGTAGTACGCGTAGAAGACGAATGGCGGATTAGTCACCCCGGGTCCGATTTGACGCCCTCCGTGATATGCACCTCTGGTCATTCCTTGCCGTCCGACTAGCACTTGCATGCGAATGCCGTCGCGGTGTAGGCAGTATCCATGTCGGAAATGTGCAAATGGCGCGAGGCTCCTTGTCAACGGGAGATCTACTACCTCAGCCGAGGGTTGTGCGCGAGGCACTACGCTTTGGCCCGGCGTCACGGCATCCTCGATGAGCAGTACCCAAAACCGGTCCTGTCGGCCGTGTGCAAAGCCGAGAACTGTACGCGTCCGCGGGTGACCAAAGGTTATTGCCACGGCCACTACGTGCACTACGAGTACAGAGGGCGCACGGGCCCGATGGGGCCGCCCAAGCACTTCCTGTCTGATGCCGACCTCGACGACGAAACCGCGACCTGCGCTGTCTGTGGGCCGGAAACGCCGGTTTTCGTGTCCCGCCGGCGCGGGTCGGGGGAGCGCTACGCGCGCATGTGCCTGAGTCTTTACCCAGGCGTGCGGGAACGTGCACGGGCGCGGGACGGGGCGGTCAGGTACGCCTTGACGCCCGAAGATCGAGAGAGGCTTCTCGAGCGTCAGGGTGGTATCTGCGCGAACCCGAGCTGCGGCAGGCCTGATACAGGACCGTCTCGGTGGGCGCGCCTCGCGACGGATCACGACCACTCCTCGGCGGAGGGTGCCGTGCGCGGGCTCATCTGTCGTACCTGTAACGCCGCGATCGGCATGGCCCCCGGTGACAACCTCGTCGGCGTTCTCGGGCTGGCCGTCTACCTGGCCGAGTACAAGCGTCCTGACCTCACCGCCACGCTGCGCCGCGTGCTCGGTTCGGTGGTCTCGGTAGGCGGGGCCGCGGGAGAGGTGGGGCTGCCGACTTAGCGATCGTCAGCAGGTGGCCACCCTGGGTCCCCGCCGAGGTGCGCTCGGCGGGGCTCCGTGGTGCCGCGGAGGCACCTCGGGGGCACGGGACGATGACTAGGGATGCGAGCCCTTGTGACTACTGTGCGTAATCCACCCTGCTCGGACCGGGGGTCCATTGCTGCGGCTTGCCGTTCCTTCTGTGCTTGACAATTCCCGGCGGACGGGCGTCTCCGCGCTCGACCAAGCTTTGCGTCGCAGGGAGGTGCAGGCGCCGCTCGGTGCTCCCGTGAGGTTGGGGTTCCAACGAGACTCCATCGCTCCAAGTTCACGCAATGGGACTGTCCGTGGCGACCCGCAGCCCTCGGCCGCCCCGTTGACCGGCGACGCCGACAAGGCGGGGAGCTACGGCTCGTGGGGTGCCTACCCACCTTGACCTCCAGGGGCCGGCGTAGGACCGTCGGCCGCGAGGCATTCCAGCTCGATGAGGGCGTGCGCCATGAACGGCGATGGAACATATCGGGACGAGCCTCACGACGGCGCGACGGGTTCCGAACCACTAGGGGCAGGGGCTGGGGGCTGGCAGCCACCTGACGACGATGCATCTGGCACGCCCGTCCCTTCCCCTCGCCATTCTGTGGAGACGCCGGGATCGGTTGTTGGCGAGGTCCGTGGCCTGGCGCTCCGGTCGGAGCAAGAGCTCTGGCCAGATGTGGACGGCAAGCCGCGGATGGCGTTGGTATGGACATTTCGGGTGGAGCGATACGACTCGGCGGGTAACCGGCTTCCACCGACGCCGGTTCTGATGCGGGGGTTCTCCTTCAACGGGGCTTTGCATGATGGGGACCTAGTGCAGGTAGACGCGGGCGGGCGACCGGGCGAGACGCTGGAGGTCGATGAGGTTCGGAACCTAACGACGAATGTGGTAGTCCGTGCCCGCAAGGCGCCGATGTGGGTGTGGCTGCTGCGCGCGGTGGCCGTCGCGGCATTCCTCATTTTCGTGGCGGTCTTCCTGTGGGCGTTCTTCTCGACGCCGTTTGGTCCGTGAGCAGCGTGCCTAGTCCGGCGTTGTCTACTGCGCATATCGACTATCTCCAACGGACGGGTTCCCTTGCACTGCCGTTGCCGGAGGCGTTTCCCGCGGTGCCATCGGTCGGCCGCCGGCTGCTGCTCGTGACGGGCGTTGGCCGCCCGGGCGACGACGGGCTTTCTGCGGGTGTAGCCACGGGCTTGCGCGGTGCTGAGGCGATGCTGACCGGCTTGTACGGCGAGCGGATTCCGGTGGCGTTTGTCCTCTCGGGCACGCCTGCTGGCATCCGTGTGTGCCTGGGAACCTGGGCCGATGGGTCAGGCAGCGCTGGCAGCGGATCTGAGTTGGCGGATGCCCGGGCGGAGGTTCTGCTGACGGTGCTTGGCGTCCCGCACTCCGCGGTCACCGCCATTGCCGTGGAGCCTCAGATGCCGGTCCTGCCGATCAACGGGCTGGTGCTCGGGGCACCCGCTTCCGGCGACTTTGCTGAGTGGGATGGTGCCACCGCGGTCGATCGGCTGCTGCGGGCGATGGTGGGGGGAACCTGGGCGGCGGTGATCCTGGCCGAACCCGTCGATGAGGCCTACACCTCGGAACTGCGACAGGTCGCCGTCAACGAGATGCGTGCCGCTCAGGCCGCCTCGTTGTCCTCCGGTGCGCCGAGCCCACTGGCCGCCCAGTACTCGGAGTTGCTGCAAAATCTGGTCACCACGCTGTCGCACGGCTTAGCCGTGGGCGCGTGGCGCACCGCGGTCTATCTCGGCGGGGATCGGCGTTCGTACTACCGGCTGTCTGCGGCCTGGCGGGCCGTCTTCTCGGGGCCCGAGTCACTGATCGAGCCGCTGCGTATCTGGACCGATCGACGGGCAGGGCCACTCGCCGCGGGCTGGGCGTTGCCCTACCAGCCGGCCGACCCCGGTCCGGGTATCTATCGGCATCCCTTCCGGCACCAGACACTGCTCACCTCGACCCAGTTGGCGGCGTGCGTGCATCTCCCGCGCACCGAGACAACAGGTTTCCAGATCACCGCGCTGCCCCAATTCGATGTCACGCCTCCCTCCCCGTCGACCGGTCCGGTGGTGGCGATTGGCCGGGTGGTGGAGCGCACCCAACCAACCGGAACCGCATACGAGGTGCCGGTGTCGATGTTGACTCGCCACGTATTCGTGGCTGGAGTCACCGGCGCCGGCAAGACCACCACCGTCCGCCACCTGCTACAGCAGCTCGATGCTGCCCGGGTGCCCTATTTGGTCATAGAGCCAGCCAAACGGGAGTACCGGTCGATTCGTACGATCAGTGCCGACGACGGGCCGCCTCTGGTCTTCACGCTGGGTGATGAGCGGGTTGCGCCATTCCGGCTGAACCCTTTCGAGGTGCCTGCTGGCACCACCGTCGGCGAGCATCTGGACCTGATCCGCTCGGTGTTCGCCGCCAGTTCGGGAATGTGGACGCCGCTACCGCAGGTGCTCGAGCGCTGCCTGCACCAGGTCTACGCCGACCGCGGCTTCGACCCGACGACGGGGCGCAACCCGCGGCTTGGTCCAGACGATGATCCGGCGGCGGCCTTTCCGACGCTCAGTGAACTGTCCGCGACGGTGCGGAGGGTCGTGCCGACTCTCGGCTACGACGAGCGCGTCGCCGCGGACATCCGCGCGGCCCTGCTCACCCGGCTGGACTCCCTGCGGACCGGCGGCAAGGGACTGATGCTGGACGGGCGACGCTCGACGCCCCTGGAGGCCCTGCTCGACCGGCACACGGTGCTCGAACTGGAACCCGTTGCGGATGACGACGACAAGGCCTTCCTCATGGGATTACTCCTGACCCGGTTGGTGGAGCACCGCCGGGCGCAGGCACCGGCCGCCGGGTTGCGTCACCTGGTTGTCATCGAAGAGGCGCATCGGCTGCTCTCCGCGCCCTCCCTTGCCCGACGCCAGGAAGAGGCCGATCCCCGGGGCAAGGCGGCCGAAACGTTCGGGCACCTGCTCGCCGAGTTGCGCGCCTACGGGCAAGGTGTGCTCGTCGCTGATCAGGTGCCCACGAAGCTTCTGCCGGATGTGCTGAAGAACACCGGCCTCAAGATTGCCCACCGCACGGTCGCCGCTGACGACCGGGCGGCACTCGGTGGGGCGATGGCGATGAGCGAGCGTCAGGCACACGCGCTGGCGACCCTGCCTGTCGGCCAGGCCGTGATCTTCGGCGAAGGCGATGATGCGGGCATCCTCGTCAGCGTTCCCTCGCTAACTGGTCAGCCGTCGCGTCCAGACGCGGAGATCGCCACGTACATGGCCGAGTGGCGGCGGAAGCAGCTCGATGTAGCTGTGGTGCTGCCTTACGACGACTGTGCGGCCGGGTGTGCCGCCGATGCCGAAGTCTGTGGGGCCGCCCGTCGCCTGGTCGAAGACCACGCCGTCCGACGCGCGATCTCGCGGCTGGCATTGTCGGCCATCGACGACCCGCACGCGGTTGACCGCCTGTGGCCCGACGTGCTCGCCGTGCTGCGCGCCCGCAAGCAGCCCCAAGCAGATGAGAAAGTCCTCTTGAGAAGCCTGGCGGTGCATGCCACTGCTTGGCTGGCCAGCCGTCGTGGGGACCAGGCCGGCTGGGCGTACGTGGACACGTCCGCCCTAGCTGCCGCGATGCGGGAGCTACTTCTTGCCCACCTCGGACAAGGTGACCGAGCCGAGTCCTGGCGCGGATACCGAGAGCTGGTGAACCGGTTGTCCACGCGCACCGTTCCGCCGTACCAGGCATGCGAGTCCGTTTGTGATCAGCAGCCCCCGGTCTGCCTGTATCGCCGTGACGTCGCCGATTTGATTTCGTCCGGCGAGCAGGCCGTAGCATGGCAACGAGCCGATGTCCAAGACGCGGTCTCCGAAGCCGGCAGGCGGCAGCAATCTTGGGGAGTTGCGCTCGACGCCGCGTACTCACTCGTTGAGTTTCCCGAACCGGACTGGCCGTTGCCGCTGCGCTGCAGCGTTAGCGCGAGGGCCCGTCGGGTCGCGCTGTGCTTCGCTCAGCAGGCACTCGACGCCGACGCCCTAAAGTCCCCCCGCACCAATCGGAAGATTACTGCTCGCCTCCTGGCTGAGGCCGACGGATCAGCGGACACAGGACCCGCCCACCCGGCGACCGCGTAGGCCGTCCCTCCAGGATGAGAGCTCGAGGCGAAGCCATGGTGGCGCACTCCGTCGAGACACAGTCGAGAGCCTTGGATCTAGTCTCTGACATATACCCGGGCGGCTCCGGGTGTCCGTCGGGCGCGGACGAAGTGAGTGGGCAAGAGCGACCGCCATTAGACGATGCACTGCCCGGTTGTCCAGGCAGAGGCCTCACGCGGCTAACCCCGTACCGGTCCGAATGGTGAAGGATCAGACCGCCATGTCCGATTTTGCTGAAGCGTCTGATGCCGGTGCTTCGGACCAGTCGACGCCAGCGGTCGATTCTGGATCCGAAACAGCAGGAGACCGCGCGCAGCATGGGGGCCTCGGCGCGCCGAGTGCTAGCGACCCGGCCACCCGGTCGGAACGCGGAAATCTTGCTACAGATGGACCGAATGTAGGCACCGACGAAAAGGCGCAGGAGGCAACTCAGGCCGACTCTGTCCATCCCTACCCTCCTGCTGACAAACCGGACGACTTGAAGCTAGATCGGGACACTGAGCGCGTGGATGGAGCGAATGCGTCGGAAACGAAAATCGTACGAAATCCGGATGGCACTATCCACCACTGGGATGTCGACTTTGGAACCGCCGTCCCCGAGGACTCGCCTTCTGAGAAGTCCCCGTCGGGACCCGGCCCTCAAGGCTCACCCGGAGACGATCGCTCTGGTGGCGGCGCGCGGGGGGGTCAGAAGAGCGCGCGGGAGGGCGGGGAGGGCCGGAAGAGTCGAGAGAGCGCGCGCGAGAGCAGCCGGGATAGTCGAGAGGGCGCGCGGGAGGCTGGAGAGGGCCGGGGGAGCGCGCGCGAGAGTCGGGAGAGTCGAGAGGGCGCGCGGGAGGGGCGGGGGCGACCTCCGCAAACAGCCCAAGATGGGCGGGCCAATGGAGGGAAGGCCAGTCCTGAATCTGTCGACACTTCTTCCAGCCAGGAACCGAAGGCCGATTCTCTCCACATTGACGAGTTCGGGAACCGCTGGCATGTTGACGGTGCCGGGCACGTGACAGTTGCGGCCAAGGATGGGACTACGATCCGCAGCTCGCCCGACGGCAGCAGTAGCCTGTTTGATCCGAATGGCACCATGATTTCAGACTATGCCGATGGACGTCGCATTGTCGTGAATCCCGATGGCAGTTCCATGCAACGTGATCGTGATGGTACATGGACCTACGCGGATCCTGCCGGGAAAGAACGGCGGACATGGTCCGAGCGCGACGAGAAGTGGATCGTGTTCGACCGGGAGCGTCACGGGAGTCGGTGGGAGCGAGACGCAGCGACTGGCGAGTGGACGGAGCGCGATAACGCACATCCTAGCCGTCCAGAAGGCGTCTGGCACTCGCCGGATGGTCACACAACCGTCACAGAAAGAAACGGCCACCTTTTTGCGCGCTCGGACGAAAGGTTCTTTATCCGGTACGGAGGAGAGTCCGGGAGGGCTGGTCCGAATGCAGGACGATGGCATGAAGTCACCCGTGAGATCTACGCCTCTACGCTCGCCTTGAACGAGAAACTTGACGTCGAACAAGCCAACCCTGAGGCGGCTAAAGCGCTAGCGTACACCGACTCTCTTAACGCCGCTACTCGAAGCTTCCAATCCACCTATTTGCAAATAGCTGAGAAGGTTGCAGGGCGATTTGGCGGTCCTGTTGGCAGAGCGTTTGAGTGGACGATGGATAAGCTTCGCACTCAGGATGAATCGCAGCGAGCTGCCTCGGATGCCGAGCGGATGCGGATTTGGGCAGACGCGATGGGGCCACAAACTCCTGGCATCCCGCGCACTGGTGGTAGGGCGGGGGCGCCAACCCGAGGTACCCGCAACCAGCCGGATAGCCGACAGCCAGCTATGCGCGCAGCCGTCAAGGCCGAGAGTGCCACGCCTGCCAAGGAATCCGTCGAGGAGTTCCTGACCCGAGGCGGACAGATCCGCAAACTGCCCCCTGGGACCGCCGCGCAGGGGCCCGCGGCAACCGCAGTGCCGCAGTCGCCGGCTGATGACCTGTCTCGCCTCGGCGAGGCCCCTGAGGCTGCCGCTGTGCATCCAACATCGCGCAGTCGCGCCGGGGTTAGTCCGGAGCGCTCGCATCCGAGCAGGGGTCAGGAGCGTCCCGCGCTTCCGTCCGGGCCGGGCGCCCCACGAGGACGGATCGTCACCTTCCGAGAGGGATTCGCCGATCCGAAAGCCGCTGCAGCCCAGCAGGAAATCCTGGACTTGGCCCGCGCGGACCCGAAGCAGGCGGGGAGGCTCTACGAGGAACTCGTCGCGGGCGACTTTCAAGGCGGCCACGCCGTCCGGAACGCGTACAGCCGCCCAGGGCGACGGATGGACATCGGCACCGAACACGAGGCAACGATCGAAGGGAGAACTGGTGAGTTCAGCGCGGGTAAGCTGGACCAGCTTTGGGACGACCTGGTCGACAAGGGCAACGCCACGGTCACTGTGCCCCGACTTTCGCCCGCAGCCCGCGACCAGTTGGAGCGAATGGCTGCCCAGGCCAAGCAGCTGATTAAGCGCTCCACGGTGATTGTGGTGCGTGAGACCCTGCCGTAGTGGCGGAATTGCCTGCGCCGTAGCGTCTCCACTCACCTCAACCGTGTCGACGTCGGGGCGACTGCAGACGGTGGAATCACGGACTGGAAGGGGCCCGCAGGGCTGACTCTTCAACTACGCGGTGATTCGTATGAGTTCACTACAGAGGTGCATCGTATTCCTGAGCGGCCTGTTGGTCGTCTGGTGTGCCGGCGTGCATGTGGCGGCTGGGCAGCCGTCGCTCGTCCTGGACCCAGAGTCAGGGAACCCTGGGACGACCGTGAAGGTGACTGGATCGTTTTTTGACCCCTGTGAATCCACCAAAGCGCAGTGGGACGGTAGCTCCATCGCTTCAGCACCTGGCTCGGGTGGTGTGCGAATCACAGTTCCAAGTGACGCCTCGACGGGTTCCCACACCCTCACCGTCTACTGCTATGGACCGCCCGATCCGGATGGCAACCTGATCGGCACCGCCAGCGCCAATTTCATCGTCGTTACACCGGAGCTGCGGCTATCCAGGTCCGAGGCTAGACCCGACGAAGTGGTCACGGCCTTCATGACCGGATTCCCGGCTGAATGTACCCCTGTGCTCACGGTCGATGGTGCGACCGTGAGCACTGATGAGGGTGGCACTGGGGCCGGCGAACGACGGGTGACGTTCACGGTGCCGACCAGTTCCCAACCCGGTGGTGCTCGCGTAGCGGTTCAGTGCGACGGCGAAACCGCGTCTGCTCCACTCGAAATCCTGCTTCCGATAGACCCCGACCCCGACCCCGACCCCGACCCCGACCCCGACCCCGACCCCGGACCCGACCCCGACCCGGGTCCCGACCCGAACCCGGGTCCCGACCCGGACCCGGGTCCCGACCCGGACCCGGGTCCCGACCCGGACCCGGGTCCCGACCCGGACCCGGGTCCTAACCCCGACCCGGGTCCCAACCCGGATCCCGGCCTCGACCTCGGCGCAGACTCAGGAGCTACGGCGGTCTTCTTGCGCCCGGACTTCCCGCAGGCGCTGCCCACGCCTCAAGAGGTGTCGTGGAGCACCCAAGCTCTACTCGTCAGTGCGGCGCTTTTCGTGCTCTTGTTCGTCGTGGTCGGGTTCCCGGCCGAACTGTTCAATAAGACACTCGAGGAGAACCGGCACCGACTGCCGGCTTGGTGGCGGCGCGACCCACCGGCGGACGTCGGAAAGCGTCGCCGGTGGCTCGACGGCGCAATATTTGTGCTGGCCAGCGCGGTCCTGCTGAGCCTCGTCGAGTCAGGAGCCGGGTTCGACTCCCAGACCCTGGTCCTTGCGCTGGCGTTTATCATCTCCGTCCCACTCACAACGCTGGCTTACGCTGGCACGGTCGAATTGGCTCTGCGCGTTGCTGACCCGGTGCCAGCCCGGCTTCGTGTACTGCCGCTGGCCATTGCAATTGCAGGGATTTGCGTAGTGGTGTCTCGGCTGGCGCGTTTCGAACCAGGCTATGCCTATGGATTGTTCGCCTACTTCTCTGTCGGCGCCGCGGCGGCGTCCCGAAGGAAGCGGGGACAGGGCCCGTCAGTGTTGCTTGGTGGGGTTGCCCTGCTGGCGCTTGGGATGCTCGCGTGGCTATTGTGGCAGCCAGTAGACGCAGTGGCGGCCGAGCCGGACGCTGGTCCAGCCGTGCTGTTGGCGGATTCCGTACTCGCCTCTACAGTGGTCCTTTCCTGGCAAGGAGCCGTCTTTGGTCTCATGCCCGTTGAGTACCTTGACGGACGCAAGTTGGCACGCTGGAGTCGGGCTGCGTGGGTGACCGTATGGGGAGTGTCGCTGTTCCTGCTTGTACACATCCTGTTCTGGACGTTTCTACAAGAGATCGAAAGCCTCTGGCAACTTGCTCTCGCGCTCATTCCATTTATACTGTTCGGACTCCTATCTGTGGGCCTGTGGGCATATCTTCGTGCCACCGAGCACTCAATCCCATCCGCCTAACTCGCGAGCGCTCAAGCATGGGATCGCTTCGGCAGTTCGGCGGCAACTGCGGCCGGTAGAAGGCGCGTAGCGGTGAGCGTCGTCCGGAGTGTCGCAATTCATGGCAGCGTGACCGGGCCGGGCTTAATTCCTGGCGGTCGGGGAGAAACCGGCAGAGTCCAATGAGGCTGCGGAATTGATAAGCTCTTCGCATCGGCGAGTCGGGGGTCCTTCTCTGGCAGTGACCCGACCAGTGCCGCGAGGACTAGCGACCCCCGTGCAGGGAGGGACCGCTGACTGGCGGCCAGGGTATTACTCCGGCGACTCTGACTTTAAGCTGCTGATCGGTTCAGCGTGGGAGCGGTTCGAGGGACTCGCAGCTAGTGATCTGACCCGGGCGACAACATGGCGCTCGCTGCGCAGCGCGGCCACCGCGCCCCCGATCGCCGCCACACCACCACAGACGACCGCCGCGCCCCCCCAGCTCACCCGCCAGGCCTGGATCGCGCAGCATGGCCACGCCGACCCCAACCAGCGCGACACCCAATCCCATGAGGGCCGCGCCGGCCAGCAGGGGGGAGTTGCGCAGGCGAGCCACTCCCAACCCGGCCACCGCGACACCACCTCCGATGGTCGCCACGCCGCCCAGGACGGAGTCGCGCAAGCGCAGGCGGGCCACCCCGACCCCGACCAGCACGACACCGAAACCGATGAGGGCCGCGGCCGCCAGTAGGGCGGAGACGCGCAGGCGCGCCACCCCGAACCCGACCAGGGCGACACCGAAACCGATGTCCGCCGCGCCGCCCAGGGCGGAGTAGCGCAGCATGGCCACCCCGAACGCGACCAGCGCGACACCACCACCGATGAGGGCCGCGCCGGCCAACATGGCGGAGTCGCGCAGGCGGGCCACCCCGAACCCGACCGCCGCGACACCGAAACCGATGAAGGCCTCGGTGGCCAGTAGGGGGAAGTCGCGCAGCAAGGCCATTGTCAATCCCAGCCCGACCGTCGCGACACCAAAACCGATACAGGCCACGCCCTGCAGCTGTTGATACGCGGCTCGACCTGACGTCGCGAGCGTCGAACAGCTCGCTACGCCGAGGGCGGCGGCCACGAGGACCGCCCAGCCTCTTGTGCCCGAGGGACTCAGCAGGGACACAAGCACCGCGATGGCCGCGCCGCTCAGGCAGACGCGTGCAGCCAACCGGTGCAGGGGAGCGTCGGGCGGGAAGGCGACGGAGTCCTACGGTCACGCCGAGAACGAATAAGGGCGCCGCTACGACTGCGGGAGCTGTGGCGCCTGGGTAGGCGTCGCTGATCGAGTTGACCGCAAGACCGACTACCAACCCGCCAACGGCGCTGAGCAGCCATGACAGAGGCTGACGTGAAGTGGACTTCTGCACTTCATGCACCTCGCCTTCTCGGCGGGGGCGGGAGGGACTGATGGTACTGGCGCCAGGCAATGGACTGCTGGCGGAGCGGCTCGTCCCGCCGCGCCGCAGACGGTCAGAATGCTGCGCGGGCGCACCCGCCCGGCCGACGGCGACTGGTGTCGTATGGCGGGTCGATGCTGTGCAGGTCATCGGTCACGAGGCGCTCACCGCAGGAGGCCAGACGGCCGTCGTCCTGCCGGCCAGATGTGGGTGTGTCACCACAACCTCAACCGGACGGCCTTTCCTGCGGGCCACGGCCAGCGTGGGCGTGCAGGCGGCGTGGATCCCCTCGACCGCAGGCCGCTGTCCCGATTGAACACCTTCGTGGCGATCCCGAAGCGCGCGCAAACTCAGGAGGGGCCACAACTTCACGGAGCTTCGTCGACTTGGGGATCGCCGACGTGCTTGACACCGTCGACCACCAGGACCTGTACCGCCGTCGAGGGACCGGGAAGACCACGCCCTGTCCTACTTCAGGCCCGAGCCAACGGAGCGTGATGACAGCAGCTTGATGATCGACCTGCGGGCCGCGGGCTTCCCCAACGGCGTCCTCGGCCCAACGTTTGCGAGCTTCGTCCCGCGGGCCAGCCGCCTTCTCGTCGGCCTTCTGCACTCCATCCACGAAAGCCTCGTCACCGCGGTGATCGCCATCGAGCCCCTCGTCGACGACGCCTTCATCACGCGGGCCGATGAGCTGCTGGCGGGCGATCTCCTCAGTCCGTGTCAGCGGCGAGGTCAAGACGACGCACGAGTTCGAGGACGAGGCCTTTAACAACCGAGGCATCTCGGCGACGATCAAGGCGGGAGCGAAGCGGGAGTTGTCCGCTGGGACCACCCGCGACGCGGCACCGCTAGATCGCCGCCCGACCGCGTGTCGCAGCGGGGAGTGGAGGAGCCCCGGGCTCCCCACATCCCCCAGAAATCTTGAGCGGGGCTTGTACGAGAAGGGACGGCGGCCCGGCTCAACAACCTCGGGGTTGGCGGTGGGGCGGGGCGCGCAGGGGCACATTGGGGGCACACCAGGTCGACCGATGATCGGAAACAGTGGCAACCACCACAGTGATATCCGCAGGTCGGTAAGCGGTGCGCCCAAGTGACCAGGACCTGCGGTCCACGCTCAACAGTTCCCGGCGTACAGGCCGACTCGTCCGTCGTCCGCCGTGCACCTGCGGCCTGGGGGTCGGCCCCGCGTCGCTCGCGACCGCAGCGGGTCGCTTGCCAGACGCATGACCGTTCGGCAATATGAAGCCGTGAGCGCCTACGCCGCCCTCGCCGAACCGCACCGCAGACAGATCCTCGACCTGCTGCGCAACGGCGAGCGACCGGTCGCCGAGCTGGTGACGCACGTCGGGCTCAGCCAGCCCGGGGTGTCCAAGCACCTCAAGGTGCTGCGCGAGGCCGGGCTCGTGGTGGCGCGCACGCAGGGGAAGCAGCGCGTGTACGCGCTGCGGCCCGAGCCCCTCGTCGAGGTCGTGCAGTGGCTGGAGCCCTACCGGATGCTCTGGTCGAGCCGACTCGACGCCCTCGAACGACACCTGCAGGAGGACTCGTGAGCGACGGAACCCTGGAGACGGTCGACGGACGCCCCGCGTTGCGCTTCGAGCGCGTCCTCGCCCACCCCGTCGAACGCGTCTGGAGGGCGGTGAGCGTGCCGGCAGAGCTGGAGCAGTGGTTCCCGGCGGCGGCCGACTGGACACCGGCGGTCGGCGAGGTCCTGGAGGTCGGCGGCATGACCGGCGAGGTCACCGTGGTCGACCCGCCGCACCGCCTGGCCTGGACCTTCGCCGGCGACCAGTACGCCTTCGACCTGACCGAACACGACGGCGGCTGCCGGCTGGTCTTCACCCACGTCTTCGACGACCGCTCCGCCGCCGCGCAGACCGCCGCCGGCTGGGACGCCTACCTCTCCCGGCTGGAGCCCCACCTCGCCGGTGGCCACCTGTCGGAGGAGGAGGCGCACGCGCCGTGGGAGCAGGTCCACGAACGCTACGCCGAGCGCTTCGACGTCGATCCGGAGCCGGGGCGGCGCTTCCTGGCGCAGATGCGCGCCGGTCACTGAGGACGGGCCCGGGGCCGCGTCGCGTCAGCCGGTCCCCGGGTGGCCCACCCCGAGCTCGATGGGCGGTTGCACGTCGAGAGACGTCGACCGGCTCCGCTCACCAGGCGGAGGGCCACGACAGGCGCGGCCCACGACGCCAGGAGACGACCATGCCGAAGTACCTGCTCCTCAAGCACTACCGCGGCGGCCCGGAGCCGCACCGTCCCTTCCCGCCGATGGACCAGTGGGCCCCCGAGGACGTCGAGGCGCACTTCGCCTTCCTCGAGCACGTCAACGAGCTGCTCCAGGCGAAGGGCGAGTTGGTGGACGTGCAGGCGCTCACGCCGGCGCGCACCTGGGTGCGCTACGGCGGCCCGGACGCCGCGCCGGTCACCAGTGACGGCCCGCTGCCGGAGACCAGCGACCTCGTGGCCGGCTGGTACATGGTCGACGTCGAGTCGCGCGAGCGCGCGGTCGAGATCGCGGCCTACATCTCCTCCGAGCCCGGGCCGGGCGGGGAACCGCTGTACGAGTGGATCGACGTCCGGGAGGTCATGTCCGGGGCGCCGTCCACCGACTGACCCCGACGTGGTCGACGAGTCGACGCGACCGCTGGACGAGGGCGCGCTGCGCGCCCTCGTCCCGCGGGTGCTCGCGGGCCTGGTCCGCCGGGGTGAGGACTTCGACGCCGCCGAGGACGCGCTGCAGGAGGCGCTGCTGGAGGCGCTGCGGGTGTGGCCCGAGCACCCGCCCCGTGACCCGCGCGCGTGGCTGGTCACGGTGGCGACCCGGCGGCTCGTCGACGCGCGCCGCAGCGAGGCCGCCCGGTCCCGCCGCGAGGAGGTGGCGTACGCCGAGCCGCCGCCCGGCGCCACCGAGGAGGGCGACGACACCCTCTTCCTGCTCTTCTGCTGCTGCTCGCCCGAGCTGGCCCCGGCCTCCCAGGTGGCGCTGACCCTGCGCGCCGTCGGGGGCCTGACCACCCGGGAGATCGCCGACGCCTTCTACGTGCCGGAGGCGACGATGGCGCAGCGGATCAGCCGGGCCAAGCGCGCCCTGCGAGGACGACGCCTGGACCGGCCCGGCGACCTCGCGGTCGTGCTGCGCGTGCTGTACCTCGTCTACACCGCCGGCCACGCGGGCCGGGTGGACCTGGCCGGCGAGGCGATACGGCTCGCCCGCCAACTCACCCTCGCCACCGAGGAGCCGGAGGCGCGCGGGCTGCTCGCGCTGATGCTCCTCAACCACGCCCGTCTCCCGGCGCGAGTGGACCCGGCGGGGCGCATCGTCCCGCTCGACCGCCAGGACCGCGGCCTGTGGGACACCCGCGAGATCGCCGAGGGGGTGCGCGTCCTGCAGTCGGCGCTGGCGGCCCAGCGCCCCGGCCGCTACCAGATCGAGGCCGCCATCGCCGCCCTGCACGACGACGCGGCGAGCGCCGAGGAGACCGACTGGCCGCAGATCCTCGCCTGGTACGACGACCTCGTCGCCCTCTCCGGCGACCCGGTGCATCAGGACCCCGCCGCGGTGCTCGGGCGCGCGGTCGCGGTCGGCCACGTCCTCGGCGCCGCCGCCGGGCTGCGCGAGACCGACCGGCTGCGGGAGGTGCTCGGCGAGCGGCACCGGTGGCACGCCGTCCGCGGCCACCTGCACGAGCTCGGCGGCGACCTCCCCGCCGCCGCCACGGCGTACGCCGAGGCCGCCCGCCGGGCCACCGACGTGGCCGAGCGCGACCACCTGGTCCGTTCCGCCGCCCGGGCGCGGGCCGCAGCGGAGCAGCTCGGCTGAGGGCTCCGGCCGGCACCGTCGACCACCGCCTCGACGGTCAGCGCCTGGACCCGTCGGGCTGGTCCAGCTCCCGCCCTGCGGCGGTGAGCACGGCCTCGCGGACCCGGTCGAGCGTGGCCGAGCGCAACCGCCACTGCTGCCAGTGCAGGACGACGTCCACCGCTCCGCCCGGGTCGAGCTCGACCAGCAGCTCCGCCGGCACCCCACGCGCCTGGAGGTCGGGCACCATGCCCCAGCCCAGGCCGAGGGTGACGGCGGCGACGTAGTCCGCCGAGGCGGGCACGTAGTGCACCGGTGCGGCGACGTCGCCGCCGGCGGTCCGCCCGTGCAGGTAGCGGTGCTGCAGGTCGTCCTTGCGGTCGAAGACGACGACCGGGGCCCGGGCGAGGGCCTGGGGGGTGGGGCCGGCGGGGAACCAGCGGCGCGCGAAGCCGGGGGTGGCCATCGGCCGGTAGCGCATGCCGCCCAGCCGGGTGGAGGTGCAGCCGGGCACCGGCTCGGCGTCCGCCGTCACCGCCGCCATGACCGTGCCGGCGCGCAGCAGGGCGCTGGTGTGCTCCTGGTCCTCCCGGTACAGGTCGAAGCAGACGTCAGCGGCCAGCGGGGTCAACGCGGGCAGCACCCAGGTGGCCATCGAGTCGGCGTTGACCGCGAGCGGCAGCGTGGGCACGCGTCCGGGGGACGGGTCGCCGCCCAGTTCGCGGGCGACGTCGGCGGTGAGCAGGTCGACCTGCCGCGCCAGGCGCAGCACCGCCTGCCCGGACTCGGTGACCCGCACCGGCTTGGTGCGCACCAGCAGGATCCGGCCGGTCGCCACCTCCAGCGCGCGCAGCCGCTGGCTGATCGCCGAGGGGGTGACGTGCAGTGCGCGCGCGGCCGCCTCCAGGGTGCCGCCGCGGACGGTGGCATCCAGGGCCCGCAACTGCGCCAGGTCCAGCTCCATGGACAGCGATGCTAATGATGCGTCAGGATCTTGAGCTGGACCACGACTGGTATGTGTTCGTAGCGTCGCCGGTGTGCTCACCACCCCGGCGCTGCTCGCCGTCGCGTCCGGGCTCGCGCTCGGCCTCGGGCTGATCGTCGCCATCGGCGCCCAGAACGCCTTCGTCCTGCGGCAGGGGCTCCGGCTGGAGCACGTGGCCGCGGTGGTGGCGGTGTGTGCCCTCTCCGACGTCGCGCTGATCGCCGCCGGCGTGCTGGGTGCCGGGGTGGCCCTGGCGCAGGTGCCGTGGCTGGTCCCGGTGGTGTGCTTCGCCGGGGCGGCGTTCCTGCTCTGCTACGGCGTGCTGGCCGCGCGGCGGGCGCTGCGACCCGGCGCGCTGCTGCCCGACGCCGCAGGCGCCCGCACCGGGCTGGCGGTGACCGTCGGCACGTGCCTGGCGCTGACCTGGCTCAACCCGCACGTGTACCTGGACACGGTGGTGCTGCTCGGCTCGATGGCCTCGACCTACGGCGAGCACCGGTGGCAGTTCGCCGCCGGGGCGGGTCTGGGCAGCCTGCTGTGGTTCACCGGGCTGGGCTACGGCGCCCGCCTGCTCCGGCCGGTGTTCGCCCGGCCGGCGGCCTGGCGGGTCCTCGACGGCGGCATCGCCGTGGTCATGGCAGTCCTGGCCGTCTCCCTGGCCGTCCGCGGCCTCAGCGGGGCGTGAGCCGGGGGGCAGCCCGCTCCGGAGCGCGCCGAGCCTCACCCCAGGTCGACGCGCAGCTCCAGCTCCGCCGACGGCGCGGCCGGGTCGTCGGCGTCCACGACGGCCAGCAGCTGCACCTGGTCGCCGTGAACGCTCCGCAGGGCCAGTCCCTCCACCTTGTGCACGGAGCCGTCCACCTCGGGGATCGGGGCGACGTCCAGCACCGTCCCACCGTCCACCAGGACGAGGGCCGTGGCGACGACGGGGCCGTCGTCGACGGGGTTGGGGCTGTCCTCCGCGGCAGCGCTCAGGAGCTCCCGCCCGTCCGGGAGCGCGATCGCGTCGGTCACCGCCAGGCCGACTCCCTCGACCTCCCCGAGCCGGTAGAGGCGCGGCTGCCCGACCGGCACCGACGCGGGCTCGACCCGGCCGAGGACGGCGGCGACCAGCGCCTCCAGGGGGATGTCCACGCTGCCGGAGTCGACCCCTGCTGCCAGGTTGCCGCGGCTGTACCAGCGGACCGTGGCGCCGTGCCGGCTGGCGCCCTCGAGGTTGAGCTGGTCCATGGTCAGTCCCAGCTGCCGGGCGACGTGCTGGTAGAGCGGCCCCAGGTCGGCGGCCAGGACGACGGGCCGCTCGTCCGCCAGTCGCACCAGCACGCCCCGCATGCGCCGCGCCGCAGAACCCGACCCGAGCAGCAGGACGGCCGCCTCGCCGTCCACCTCGGCCGGGCAGGCGACCTCGAGGTCCGGCTTGAGCCGCTTGGTCCCCTGCGCCTCGGTGAACCGATCGAGGCCCTCGACCGGCGGCAGCACGCGAACGCGGCTGATCCCACCACCGCGGTGCCAGGCGGCGAAGGTGGCGTCGTCCTGTGGGATCAGCCAGCCGTCGCCCAGCGGCGCGATGCCGGAGGCCGCGGTCACCGGCGTCCCGTCGTCGAAGCGCAGGGCGCTCATCCCGTCCACGAAGACCCGCACCGGGCCCACTGTGCGCGCAGGAACGGCGGCCTGCCCGCTCAGCAGCGGGACCACGGGCCGCCCGGGTCACGGGGCGTCGAAGTAGGTGACCTGGTCCGGCCGGGCGGAGAACGGGTTGGCCCACTCCGAGGGCGTGCCGGTGATCGGCGCTGCGTCGGTGACGACCACGAACGGCGTCCCGGGGTAGACGGCGAGCACCCGGGAGGTCGAGGTGAGGGTCTCGGTGCGCTCGACCAGCTCGCCGCGACGCAGCTGCTGCGTCGTCCGCTGCCCGCTCAGTTCCTCCCCGACCTCGGCGACCCACCGGACGCCGTCCTGGGTGAAGGCGATCGACCGGACACGCTGACCCGGGGGAGCGGGCTCGCAGCCGGCGAACTCGGCGAGGGCGTCGTAGAGCCGCTCCGCCTGCTCGTCGTCGCTCGCCCGCGGGAGGAAGAAGGCAGCCATGCGCCGATCCTCTCCGCCGCTACCGACAGTCCGCCGGTGCCGACGCGCCGGCGGAGCGGCACCCGGGGACCACCGGAGGGCCGGACCCCGTGGGAGCCCGGCCCTCCGACGCGGTCCCGGTCAGCCGGCGGCGGGTGCGGGGCCGTAGGTCAGGTGCGCCACCCCGTTGCTGAGGCTCTCGGCACCCAGCAGGGACAGCGGCGTCCGCGGTGCGCCGTCCGGGAACAGGCGCAGGCCCGTCCCGACCGCCAGCGGGTACACGTACAGGTGCAGCTCGTCGACCAGGCCGTCTCCCAGCAGGGCCCGCACGAGCGTGGCGCTGCCGCTGACGTAGAGGTCGCCGTCCACCTCGTCCTTGAGCGCCCGCAGGCGGCCGGCGTCGTAGCCGCCGACGACGGTGGAGTTGGACCACACGGCCTCGGCGTCGGTGAGGGTCGAGGAGACCACGTACTTGCGGGTGTCGTTGAAGAACGGAGCGCCCTCGTCGTCCTCCGCGGTCCGGGTCGACCAGGCCGGCGCGAACATCTCGAACGTCGTGCGGCCCAGGAGGATGCCCGTCGAGGAGGCCGTGAGGGCGCCGATGGAGGCGGCGAGGTCCTCGGGGAAGCCGTAGTCGACCGTCCACATGGGGGCATCGACCACCCCGTCGACGGTGGTGAACTCGTGGACCTTGATGGCGCCCAATGCGTGCTCCTCAGCTGATCGGCGCGGGTGGGACCCGTGCCGGTGGAATCGGTGTCGTGCAGGAGACCATGACCGGCGCCGGTTCTCATCGGTGCGGCAGGTCACTCCACGTGGAAGCAGCAGCGCAGGCCGGTCTGCACCCGGCGGCGCAGCTCGGCGCCGATCGCCGTGTCGGCCGCCTCCAGCCGGTCGAGGGCGCGGTGGATCGCCTTGGTCACCGCGATCCGGGCACGTTCGGCGTCGCCGGGGAAGTGCCGCACCCGTCCGGACAACCCGGCAGCGGCCCGGAGCTCGGTCATGAGCCAGTCGCGTTCCGTGCGGGCCCTGGCGGCGCGTTCCGGGTCGTTCATGGCGTCGTACTCGTCGATCTCCGCCTGCAGCTCGGCGAGGCGGCGGCGGTACTCCCGCCGGGCCACCTCGTCCAGCTGCGGTTGTCTCGACGCGACCGCTCGCGCCGGGTTCGGCGTGCCGGCCGGCAACGCACCCTGGGCGAGGTCGATGGCGGGGATCTCCTGGCCCGCGTGGGTGACCAGCGTGTCCAGGTACCGCATCCCGACGCTGTCGTCCACGACGGCGGTCCGGTGCCCGAGCCGGACCTCCCACCGGCGCCCCCGGCGCCGGCACCGGGGTGGGGCGGTGCTCATCGCCCCCGACGGTGGGCCGACGTGCGGTAGCGCCATGCCCAGGGACGCCGCCTCGGCGGCCGCGGCCGCCAGTTCGGCCGCGGCCGCCGCGCCGTCGCCGGGCCCGGCCCGGCGGCCGAGCGCCTCGCCCAGGCGGTGCCGGGACAGGACGGCGGCCGGCCAGTGCCCCAGCGCCTCGTCGGCCCGGACGGCGGCCTGCAGGTGCGCGACCGCACGGTCCAGCTCCCCGACGGTCATGGACGCCACGCCCAGGGTGTGGTGCGTGGACCCGAAGCAGGCCACGGCGAGGCTGGCCATCACGGGGAGCTCGGCGAACGGCAGCAGCAGCGAGTACGCCCGGGCCGCCGTCGGCGCGTCGTCCAGCAGGTGGGCGGCCTCCACCGCGCCGTACATCGCCACCAGCCAGCTGCTGGAGTGGACCAGGTCGGTCAGGCCCCGCCCACGCAACCGGCCCAGCGCGCACGTCGCCTGCCGCCGGTCGCCGGCGGTCGCGGCTGCCGCCGCGAGCGCGGCGAAGAAGGCGTTGTCCGCCGCGCTCAGCGTGGGGGAGTGCACCAGGTCGGCGAGCACCGGCACCAGCTCCGCACTGCGCCCCTGGAACCAGCGGATCGCCGCCAGCTGGGCGCCGTACCAGCCCACGGCATCGGCGTCGCCGGCGGCGGCGCCCCGCTCGGCGCAGTCCGCCGCGAGGACCTCCGCCTGGTCGAAGCGGCCGTCGCGGATGCACAGCATCACCCGGCAGGCGGCGGCGATGAACCCGACGGCCTGGTGCGGCCGGCCGGCCAGGGCGGAGTCGAGCTCGGCGAGCGACCGCTCGGCCTGCGGGTCGGCGGCCAGGAACAGGTCGACGGTGCGCCAGGCCAGGCCCATGAGGACGTCGCCGCGCCGACCGGTCCGCGAGGCGACGCGCAGCAGCTCGTCGGCCAGGTCGAGCCGGCGCCCGGTGTGCTCGGGCCCGAGCAGGCAGTGGTGCGCGATGCTGAGCGCCTCTGCGAGGGCGACCGGGTGGCCCGCCGCGCGGGCCTCCTCCAGCGCGGCCAGGACCGCGGCGTGCCCGCCTCCGCGGTAGTCGGCCTCACCGGCGAGCCGGGCGCGCAGCCGGAGGGCCACCGGGGACCGCGGGTCGAGGTCGCGCAACGCCTCGCGTTGGCGCATCTCCACCTCGGCGGCGTCCGCCGCGGCCCGGCGTTCGTGGACCCACAGCCCGCCGAGCCCCAGCGTCGCCAGGGCCGTCTCCTCCGGCCGCCCCTGGGCCCGGGCCGCCCGGTACGCCGCGTCGAACCACCGCCGGCCGGCCGTCAGGGACCCCTCGACGTGCAGCGCCTGCTCACCGAGCCGCAGCAGGGCCCGGACGTCGTCGCCGGGGTCGGGCAGCCCCTGGACCGCCGGGCCCGCGGTCCGGGTCGAGCCTGCAGGCGTGCCCACCCAGCCCCCCGGTTGCTCCGTGACCGCCGCTCCGGAGGGACAGAGGCCCCCGGACCCCACGGTGATACCGCGGGAGGGCTCGTCGCCGGCGTGGAACGGCGTGGAACGGCTCGTCACGCCGTACCGGGTGGAACCCCGTTCCCCGCCGGCCTCCCGGGCCCGGCGCGAGTCCACGATCCCGACGAGAGGTACCGAGATGACCGCGATCCCCGCCCCGGTCCTGATCTGGCAGTTCGGCGGCAAGCCGGGCAACCTGAGGGCGCAGAACTCCTACACCGCGCACAGCGGCTACAACCTCCTCTGCCGGTCGACCGGGTCCTACCTGACGTACGGGGAGCAGCCGGCGGGGATCAACCTCGCCTTCACGAGCAACCCCCAGGAGCGGAAGGTGCACCTCCGCCTGCCCGACGGCAGGGAGCGCGACGTCCTCACGGGTGAGGCGGTCTCGCTCGGCATCGGCGGCGGCGACGCCTTCCTCCACTACGCGGAGCGCACCGCCGGCATCAACCTCAAGTGGAGCGGGGCGCAGCGGCCGGAGTGGCGCATCTGGGGGCCGACCGGCGAGAAGGGCGAGCCCATCCCGACCGGCACGCCCGTCGCGCTGCTCAACGTCGCCGTCAGGCCGACGGCGGACTTCCTCGTGCACCTGGACCGCCATCCCGGGGTCGCCGACGTCGGCTGGACCAGCAGCCCGAACTGGTGGGGCTCCCTCGGCAAGCCGCTCGCCGGTCTGGTGGCCGAACTGCTCCTGTAGGGCGGGCGGGTCCCGACCGGAGCCCACGCCAGGGGTCCCCGCGCAGGCGGCGCGCGGGGACCCGCTCCGGACCCGCCGCCGCGCGGACCCCGCCGGCTCCGCCGTACGCCGGGCCGCGCGGTGTCGTGGCCGTGGGCACCGCCCCGCCGTTCGGTGACGGCGCGACGGGAGCGCCCGCGGGGGGTCGTCCACCTGCTGCGCGGACCCCCCAGCGGTGGCACGGTGGGGTGTGCGCAGTCGCGGACCGCTGGTGGGGTCGGCGCTCGCCGTCCTGGTCCTGTGCGGCTGCAGCGCCGAGGACCCCACGGCGAGCCCCGCCGCCGGCACGAGCCCGGCGACGGCCGACGCCGCGCCACCGGACCCGGCGCCACCGGACCCGGCTCCTCCGGACCCGGCGCCACCGGACCCCGCGCCACCGGACCCCGCGCCACCGGACCCGGCGCCCGATCCCGGGGCCGTCGCGGCGGCCGAGTCGGAGGAGGCCGCCCGCGAGGCCTCGGTCACCGTCTCGCCGACGGCCGTGGCCTGTGCCGACGTGGTCGACGCGCTCACCGACGCGGTGGCCCGCTACGAGGTCGCGGCGCTGGCCGAGGGCGGTGGCGGCGGGAACCGCGCGGCCGCCGCCGCGGAGATGCGGACGGCGTGGCGGCGGGCGCAGGAGGCCGCGAACCGGGTCGGCGGGGGGCTGCCCGCGGCGGCCGCACCGGCGATGGCCGCCGTCACGGTCCTGCACGACGGCCTCGCCACCCGCGTGACCCTCGACGAGAGCGACGCCGACCAGTGGCGGGACGCCCGGGAGGCGCTGCAGGAGTGGTGCCGGGCGCAGCCGTGACCGCGCCGGGCGCAACCCGGACCGCGGTCCGGCCGGGTAGCCCATGGACGCCGGGCCCGACGGCCGGCTCCGACGCGCCGTCGGGCCCCAGGCCCGGCTGCAGCGGGAGCCGGTGCCGTCACCAGCGGCCGGGACGGGGCGCTTCCGGCCCGCACGGGTCCGGGGTCGGTTCCTCGGGCGGGGTCAGCGCGCGGTGGTACTGGACGGCGGCCGTGACGGTGACCAGGAGCCAGGCGAGCAGGACCCAGACCGTCGCGGTCACGACTGCACCGGTCCGGCGGCCGGATCGGGCCGGCGGAGGACGGTGACGACCCCCTGCGCGGCGAGATCGGCCCGCACCCGCTCCGCCGTCCGGCGGCGGGTCTCGGCGCGCTGGCGCAGGACCGCCGCGAGGTGCGGGCTGGTGCACCTGGCGGCCCGCTGGTCGAGCACCGCCGCGGTCTCCACGTAGACGGCCAGCCGGCGCAGCAGCTCCACGATCTCCTGACGCGAGCGGGGCGACAGCCGGACCGGCGGGGCTGCCGGGGGCACGGGTCGCCCCGCCGCTCGGCCTGCGGACGCCGCGGGCGGGCTGGTGGGTCGGACGGCGCCGCCAGCGGTCACGGTCGCCACCTCCTCGCGGTCGGGGTCGGCTGTCACCGAGGAAGACGCGCCCGGGGCCGGCGGATGACGCGGAGCTCAGGAGGAGCGGCCGCGGCGGGCCATGTCGTAGCTGGCCAGCACCTCGACCAGGAAGTCCGACGCCGCGCGCGCGACCTGCGGCACCTCGTCGGCCGGGCCGTCCCGCAGCACCTCCGCCAGGACGACGTGGTGCACGTGGACGACGTCGAGCAGGCTGCGGTCGGCGGCGAGCGCGGTCCGGCCGAGCTGGTACCCGGCGGTCAGCACGGCCTCCTCCCGGCGGGCCAGGAAGCGCAGGAACGCGGCCCGGTAGTCGCGGAGGAGGTCCTCCTGTGCCGTCACGTCCCGGGCACCGGCGATGCCGCGAGGCGCCGGTCCAGCTCGGCCAGGCCCTCCTCCAGGTCCAGCGCGGTGGTGACCGTGCCGGTGTCCATGCCGAGCTCCACCATCGCGTACGCGACGTCGGGCTGGATGCCGACGATCACCGTCAGGGCGCCGCGCAGCCGGGCCATCTCGGCGATGTCGCGCAGCGTGCGCGACCCGAAGGAGTCCAGGACGTCCAGCGCGGCCACGTCGATGACGACGCCGCGGGCCCGGTCGGCGCCGATCCGCTCGACCAGGTCCCGCTGGAACCGCACGAGCTGCGAGTCGTCGAGGGCCGTGTGCACCGAGGCGATCAGGTAGGGGCCCTGCCGCAGGATCGAGAACAGCCGCGGGGCTGTCACGGCCCACCGGACCCGTTCTCACCGCGGGCCACGGTGTACCCCAGCAGCCGCTCGGCCTCCTCCAGCCCGCCCTGGAGGTCACCGATGGTGTTCATCTTCGACAGGTCGACCCCGATGGTGACCAGGGTCTGGGCGATCTCCGGCGACAGGCCGGTGATGATCACGCTGGCCCCCATCAGCCGGGAGGCGTCGACGGTCCGCACCAGGTGGTTGGCCACGGACTCGTCGACGTCCGGGACCCCGGTGATGTCGACGACGACCACCTTGGCGCGGTGGGTGCGGATCCCGCTGAGCAGCTGGACGGTCAGCTGCCGCGCCCGCTCCCGGTCCAGCACCCCGATGATCGGCAGGATGAGCAGCCGTTCCCGCACCGGCAGCACCGGCGTCGACAGCTCCCGGATGGAGTCCTGCTGCTGCCGGATGACCCGCTCGCGCTCCTCGACGAAGCTGACCGCGACGGTGTTGGCGATCCGGTTGGCGGCCGGCTCGTAGGCGTCGAGCACCCGGTTGAGCAGGGAGAAGTCCCGCTGGTACTTCTCGAACAGCGAGCGGGCCAGGACGTCGCGCAGCAGCAGCACGATCCCGACGACCTCGTGGGTCTCCACGCCGCGCGGGATGATCCGCTCGGACAGGTCGCGGGCGTAGTGCTGCAGCGCCTCCACGCTGCCGGTCTCCAGCACCTCGACGTAGTTGTCGTAGACCAGCGTGGTCTCCGCGCTCATCTCCTGCGAGGTCATCGCCTGCAGCAGGTGCGCCTCCTGGATGCGCCGGGCCCACTCCTGGCGCAGCCGCGTCCGGTGCTCGCGCAGGTGTGCGACCAGCTGGGGGAGCAGGCCCTCCTGGTCGGGGTGGCGACCGTCCACCGGAGCCGCGGTCACCGTCGGGTTCTCGTTCCGGGTCATGCCTCTCCCCGCCACTTGGTCATGGTCACCGTCGTGCCGCGGCCGGTCTCGGAGACCACCGCGAACTCGTCCATCAGCCGCCGGGCGCCGGGCAACCCCAGGCCGAGCCCCTGGTAGGTGCTGTAGCCGTCCTGCAGGGCCTGGTCGACGTCGGGGATTCCCGGGCCCGCGTCGCGGGCCACGATGGAGATGCCGCAGCGCGGCTCCTCCACCTCCGCCACCACGACCTCCCCGGAGTCGGCGAAGCGCACGATGTTGCGGGCCACCTCGGACACCGCGGTGGCGATCAGCGTGATGTCGGTGGGGGAGAACCCCAGCCGCGTGGCCAGCTCCCGGGCGGCCTGGCGGGCGGCGACGATGTCGGCGTCGGCGCGGACGACGACCCGCACGGCGTCGTCCCGCGAGCGTCCCCGCTCCATGAGCGGCGTGGACAGCCGGGCGCACACGGCGCACTCGAGCAGGTGGCGGGCGGCGTCCACCTCGCGCTGGCGGCGACGCTCACCGCTGGAGAGGGCCAGCAGCACCGGCCGGCAGCGCTCGGTGGGCGGCTCGACCCGCTCGGACACCAGCAGGTACTCCACGCGCAGCCGGGCGCGGGCCCGGTTGAGCTGCGCGGCGACGGCCCCGGCGGTGGACCCGAGCTCGACGGCCAGGGAGCGGGTGTCCCGGCCGTCGACCTCGTGCGCGAGCAGCGTCGTCCGCTCCCGCTCGGACAACCGGGTCAGCGCCTCGGCGACGGCGGCGCGGTCCTCCCCGGCGAGGAGGTCCTCGTCCGGCGCCGGCGGTGGCCGGAGGTCGACGACGCGGTGCTGGTGCCGCCGCTGCCGGTCCTGGTCGCGCCACATGGAGGCGACGACGTTGCGCGCCGTGACGATCGCGTAGGGCTCGAGCATCCCGGGCTCGATCCGCCCCGCCGCGGCCAGCACCCGGGCCAGGGTCTCCTGCACCAGGTCGTCGGCGGTCGCCTGGTCCGGCACCCTGGAGGCGACGACCCGGCGGACGAGCGGGATCAGCGCCGCGACGTCCGGAGACCCGCAGCCCTCATCCGGGGAGCCCACCGGCCCGACGGCCGTCATCCGCCGGACGGTACCCCCGGAGCAGCGGTCCGGCGCGCCGGCGGGGCACGGTCCCGGTCCCTCGCTGCCCGGACGCCACCGCCGGCGGCGCATGCCGGGCGGGACGGCGGCGGGGGCCCTCACCTGGTCGGGGAGGTCGCGTGCGGGGCTGCACCGAGTGCACCGAGCGGCCCCGGCCCTCAGCCGTCGAGGGTGTCGGCGAGGGCGGCCAGCCAGAGCGTGACGGCGTGCGCACCCGGGTCGGGGTGACCCACCGCCCGGGCCCCGAGGTAGCTGGACCGGCCCAGCCTCGCCTGCACCCCCGCCGTCGCCCGGGTGCCCTCCTGCGCCGCCGTCACCGCCCGGCGCAGCGCCTCCAGAGGAGCCGGCCCGTCGGCCACGCCGCGGGCGAGGGCGTCGGCCGCGGGGCGCAGCGCGTCGACCATCGTGCGGTCACCGGGCTCCGCGCCGCCGATCTCCTGCACGCCGTCCACGGCCGCGGTGAACGCCGCCGACCACTCCGCGGCGCCGGCGGGGCCGTCGTCGGGCAGCGTCGCCGCGGCGCGCATCAGCATCGCCGCGTACAACGGCCCCGAGGTGCCGCCCACCGACCGGCGGACGCTCGCCGACGCCGCCCGCAGCACCGCGGCGGGCCCGTCCTGACCGGGGTAGGTGGCCACGTCCTCCAGCAGCTGCCGCGCGCCGCGCGCCAGGCTGGTGCCCATGTCGCCGTCCCCGACCTCCCGGTCGAGGTCGGTCAGCTCCTCCTCGGCCTCCAGCAGCCGGGTCGCCACCGCCTCCAGCGCGCGCCGCAGCGGATCACCGGGGCCCAGCTCGCCGCCCGCCGCGGGGACGCCGGTCTCCGGCACCTCGACGGTGCCGGGCTCGGCCGGAGGGGTGCCCCCGTGCGCGGACCACGCCGGTGCGGTGGTCGGGGCGTCCAGGGCGGCCAGGACGTCGTCGTCGACCGGCAACAGGCTCAGCGAGCAGCCGGCCATGTCCAGCGCGGTGAGGAAGCTGCCGACCCAGACGCGCTCCACGACCAGCCCGCGGCGACGCAGGTCGGCCAGCGCCGCCCGGGCCATGAGGTCCAGCTCGAGGGGCGGGGTCGCCCCCAGCCCGTTGACCAGCAGGGCGACGCGGGTGCCCTCGCCGTGGCCGCCGTCGGCGACGATCCGGTCGAGCAGCCCGGCGGCGATCTCGTCGGCGGAGCGGGCCGGGGTGCGCTCGACCCCGGCCTCGCCGTGGATGCCCAGCCCCCACTCGATCTCGTCGTCGGCCAGCTCGAACGACGGCCGGTCGGCGCCGGGCACGGTGCACGCCGACAGGGCGACCCCCATCGTCCGCACCGCGTCGGCCGCGGCCCGGGCGCGGGCCGCCACCTCCGCCAGCGGCAGGCCGGCCTCCGCCGCGGCGCCGGCGACCTTGTGCACCAGGACCGTGCCGGCGATCCCGCGGCGCCCGGCACCCACGCTGGCCGCCAGGGCGACGTCGTCGGCCACCACGACCACCTCGACCGGTGTGCCCTCAGCCCGCGCGAGCTCCGCGGCCAGGCCGAAGTTCAGCCGGTCCCCGGTGTAGTTCTTCGCGACGAGCAGCACTCCGGCCGGCGACGCCACGGCCCGGACGGCGGCCAGCACGGCGTCCACCGACGGCGAGGTGAACACCTCGCCGGCCACCGCCGCGGTCAGCATCCCGGCCCCCACGTAGCCGGCGTGCGCGGGCTCGTGGCCGGCGCCGCCGCCCGACACCACGGCGACCTGCCCGGCGTCGCGCACCGCGGCGACGTCGCTGCGCACCGCCGTCGTCCAGCCGGCGAGGCGCGAGGTGCCGGCCACCGCCCCGGTGAGGCCGTCGAGGGCCTCGGCGACGACGGTCCGGGGCTCGTTGATCAGCTTGCTCATGGGATGGTCTCCTCGACGGACTCGGGAACGGGGGAGCGCACGGAGACGACGGGGAGGGAGCCGACGTGAGCGGGTCGCAGCCACACCGCGAGAAGCTGCCGGTGACCATCGACCGCGAGGCGTACACCCCCGCGTACCTGTCCCTGGTCTCCAACGCCCTGTCGTGGGGTTCGACGTTCCAGTACATGCGCCGCTTCGGCGTGGGCGTGAACGACTGGCGGGTCGTCTCGGCGCTCGGCAACCACCCCGGCGCGACCGCTGGGGAGGTGTGCACGGTGCTCGGGCTCAACAAGTCGGTGGTCTCGCGCAGCGTGGCCGGCCTGACCGAGCGGGGTCTGGTGACGATCGAGCGGGCCGACGGCCAGCGCCGGCTCTACCTGACCGCAGACGGCGTGGCCCTCCACGACCAGCTGCTGCCCCTGGCCCTGGAGCGGGAGCGGTGGATGCTGCGTGGCTTCTCGGACGAGGAGCTGGGCCAGCTGCGCGACTTCCTCCGCCGCATGCACGACAACATCTCCGAGGCGGCCGACGCGCCGGTCGGGGACGCGGACGCCGCCTTCGAGGACGGACCCCTGGAGCCCTCCCCGGAGCGGTGACCGACGGGACGCCGGCGGCATCGGTCCTCCTCGGTCGGGGTCGTCGCGGTCGCTGCGCCGCCGGAGTTGACATTGCAACCACGACGCTGCGCGAGCTTGACAGGGCGTCCCCGGGACTGTCCACTACCCCGAGTTGATATAGCAACTCGTTACCTCGGTCACGCCCCTGGAGCCCAGTCATGACCAGCACCGCCGGACGGCCCGTCGTGGACGTCGACCCCTTCAGCCGGGAGTCCCTGGCCGAGCCCCTGCGCGTCGACACCCTGATCCGCGAGACCGCGCCCGTCGTGTGGCTGCCCGCCCACCAGCTGTGGGCGACCGGGCGGCACGACCTGGTGGAGCAGGTGTTCAAGGACTGGGAGCGGTTCACCTCCACCGCGGGCACGGGGGTGACCAACACCCGCCGGGCCGAGAACTGGCGCGAGCCCAGCGTGCTGCTGGAGGCCGACCCCCCGGACCACACCCCCCGCCGGGCGGTCATGACCCGGGTGCTCGGCCCCGCCGCCGTCCGGCGGCTGCGCGCGGACTTCGCGGCGACCGCCGAGCGGCTGGTCGACGAGCTGGTCGACCGCGGCGAGTTCGACGCCGCCACCGACCTCGCGCAGGCCTTCCCCCTCACGGTGCTGCCCGACGCCGTCGGCTTCGTGCCGGAGGGGCGCCGGCACCTGCTGCCGTACTCGAACCTCAACTTCCAGGCCATGGGGCCGCGCAACGACCTCTACGAGGAGGCCGTGGAGCTGGCCGGCGACTCGCCCGCCTACGTGGCCTGGCAGATGCGGCGGGAGGCGCTGCGGCCCGACGGGCTGGCCGCGGACATCTTCGCCGCCGCCGACACCGGGGAGGTCACCGAGCACGAGGCCGCGATGATGGTCCGCTCGATCCTGTCCGCCGGCGTCGACACCACGATCTACGGCATCGGGCTGACCCTGCGGTCGCTGATCGAGAACCCCGACCAGTGGCAGCTGCTGCGGGAGAACCCCACGCTGGCCCGCTTCGCCTTCGACGAGGGGCTGCGCCACACCGCCCCGAGCCCGATCATCGGGCGGACGACGAACGTCCCGGTCGAGCTCGGCGGGATCCCGCTGGGGGCCGACGAGAAGGTGCTGCTGTTCCTCGGCGCGGCCAACCGCGACCCCCGCCGGTGGGAGGACCCGGACGCCTTCCGGATCACCCGCCGGGCCACCGGTCACCTGGCGTTCGGCACCGGCGTCCACGGCTGTGTCGGCTCGCTCATCGCCCGGCTCGAGGCCGAGTGCCTGCTCGCCGCGCTGGCCCGCCGGGTCGAGCGCCTCGAGCTCACCGGCGAGCCCCGGCTGATCGCCAACAACTGGCTGCGCGGACTGCAGTCGCTGCCCGTCCGTGCCCACGCCGCCTGACCGTCCCCGCACCACCCGACCCCTCGTCGACCAACGGAGGTACGACATGAGAACCCCCACGCGCACGCTGCTGGCCGGCCTGGCCGTAGCCACGCTCACCCTGTCCGCCTGTGGCGGGGACGGCGACACCGCGGACAGCGCCGCCAGCCCGAGCAGCGGCGAGCTGCAGACGGTCACCGTCGGCGTCGTCCCGGTCGTCGACGTCGCCTCGCTCTACGTCGGCGAGGCCCAGGGCTTCTTCGCCGACCGCGGCATCGAGCTCGACATCCAGTTCGGCACCGGGGGCGCCGCGCTCGTGCCCGGGCTCATGAACGACTCCTACGACTTCGTCTACGCCAACGTCGTCACCCTGCTGCAGGCCCGCGACGAGGGGCTGCCCCTGGCCGCCGTCGCCGAGGGCGGCCGGTCGACCGGCGAGGAGGGCGCCGACCACGGTGGGGTCCTCGTGCCGGAGGCCAGCGACATCCAGGACGCCGGTGACCTGGCCGGGCGCCGGGTGGCGGTCAACGCGCTGCTCGGCCTGCACGAGCTGACCACCCGGGCGGCGGTCGAGGCGGCCGGCGCGGACCCGGAATCGGTGGAGTTCGTGGAGCTGCCGCTGCAGGACATGGCCGGTGCCATGGCGGCCGGCCAGGTCGACGCGATCGCCACCAGCGAGCCCTTCCTCGGCGTCGCCAAGGCCCAGGGCAACCGCCTGGTCGCCTCGCAGTTCGTCGAGACCGACCCCGACTTCATCACCGCGCTGTACGTGACGACGGAGCAGAGGACCCAGGAGGACGCCGAGCTGGTCGAGGCGTTCACCGCCGCGGTCGAGGAGTCGATGGAGTACGCCGCCGGGCACCCCGACGAGGTCCGGGCCGAACTGCCCAACTTCACCCAGATCGACCCGGCGCTGATCCCGACCATGGTGCTGACCCGGTTCAGCAGCGACCTGCCCCGCGAGCCGCTGGAGCGGGTCGCCCAGGTCGCCGAGGAGAACGGTGTGCTCGAGGACGGCGCCGCCGCGCTGGACGGGTTGCTGGCCCACCACGAGCAGGGCTGAGCGCCCGCCGGCCGGGCGACCGGGGCGGGGACACGCACGTCGGTGCGGGTCCCCGCCCCACGTCGCATGATCGGTCCGCACCGCGAGGAGGGCACCGGATGGAGCGGACGCCGCACGGCGCCGAGCTGGGGTTGGGGCTGGCCGCCGTCGGCCGGCCGGCCTACATCACCGCCGGCCGGGACGCCGACCTGCCCGCCGACCGGTCACCGGACGCGCTCCGGGCCCGGGCGCACGAGCTGCTCGACGCCGCCTCGCGGCTGGGCGTGCGCTACGTGGACGCTGCCCGCTCCTACGGCCTGGCCGAGGAGTTCCTGGCCTCGTGGTTGCGTGGCCGGGCCGGGCCGCCGCCGTTCGTCGCGAGCAAGTGGGGGTACCGCTACACGGCCGGCTGGCGCCCCGACGCGGTACGGCACGAGGTCAAGGACCACGGCCTGCCCATGCTGCGCGCGCAGCTCGAGGAGTCGCGGGGCCTGCTGGGCCCGTGGCTGCGCCTGTACCAGGTGCACTCGCTGACGCTCGACAGCCCGCTGTGGGACGACCGTGCGGTGCTGGCGGAACTGGCCCGCGTCCGCGACGGCGGCGTCGAGGTCGGGCTGTCGACGTCCGGCCCCGGGCAGGCCGACGCGGTCCGGAGGGCGCTGGACGTCGTCGTCGACGGGCGGCCGCTGTTCAGCAGCGTGCAGAGCACCTGGAACCTGGCCGAGCCGTCCGTGGGCCCGGCACTGGCCGAGGCGCACGCGGCCGGGCGGCGCGTCGTGGTCAAGGAGGCCCTGGCCAACGGCCGGCTCACCGATCGCGGCGTCGCCGCCGGCAGCCGGCTGGCACAGGCGGCCCGGGAGCACGGGGTGGGCGTGGACGCGCTCGCCCTGGCCGCGGCGCTGACCCGCCCGTGGTCCGACGTCGTCCTCAGCGGCGCGGTGTCGGTCGAGCAGCTCACCGCCAACGTGAGGGCACGGGACCTGGCCGGCGCCCCCGGTGCCGACGACCTGCTCTCGAGCCTGCTCGAACCACAGGACCCGCACCGGTACTGGGCCGAGCGCAGCCGGCTGCCGTGGCGGTGACTCCCCCGACAGGGTGAGGTGGCGCTCCCGGAGCCGGGGCCCCGGCTGTGCCATCGTGACCGGCGTGCGAGGGACGACCCGGTGAGTGACGCCGCCGTCGTCCTCGTCGCCGCCGTCGCCGGGCTGCCCGTCGGCCTGCTGGCCAACCGCGCCGCGGGCCGGTTCCCGTGGCCGGCGGGGGTCCGGCTGGGCGAGGTCCTCGCCCCGGGCGCGGCCGCCGTCCCACGACCGCTGCTCGAGGTCGGCACCGCACTGCTGTTCGCGCTGGTCGGCCTGGCGTTCGGGCTCTCGTGGGAGCTGCCGGCCTTCCTCCTCCTGGCCGGCGCCGGGGTCCTGCTCGCCGTCGTCGACCTGCGGGCCCGCCTGCTGCCGAACCGGGTGGTGCTGCCGACCCTCGCCGCCGGGGCGGCCCTGCTCGTGCTGCCGGCCGCGCTGGACGACGCCTGGCCGGCCCTGCTGCGCGCCGTCCTCGGGGCGGCGGCGCTGTTCGCCGTCTTCCTCGTCCTGGCCCTGGCCTCGCCGGGGGCACTGGGGATGGGGGACGTGAAGCTGGCCGCACTCGTCGGCCTCCACCTCGGCTGGCTGGGCTGGGGCCCGCTGCTCGGCGGGGCGCTGACGGGGTTCGTCGTGCAGGCGGTCGTGGCGCTCGGCCTGCTCGCCGCGCGGCGGATCGGCCTGCGCGGGGAGCTCCCCTTCGGCCCGGCCATGCTGGCCGGCGCGGCCGTGGCGATCGGCTGGTCCGCGTTCCTTCCCTGACGGGGTGAGACGCACCAGACAGCGGGCGCCCGGGTCCCGTGTGGGTCGCGCGGTCCCCGTCACCCAGCGTGCTCCCCGCCCGGCGGCGTTCACCCCGAGGAGGGGCGTGTGTCGGCCGACGGGGTGCATCCCCCTCAAGTCGGCGCGCCTCCTGCCCGACTGAGGTCCCGAAGCCGCGAGGCCGGGTCACCCGATCCGGACCGGCCGGCTCCGTTCCCCCAAGGAGTACCCGTGATCAACCCGCTCGCGACCCTCGTCACCCTCGTCGCCCTGGCCAAGGACCGCCTGGAGCGCGAGGAGAAGGGCGCCACCGCCGTCGAGTACGGCCTCATGGTCGGCCTCATCGCCATCGCCATCATCGGTGCGGTCATGTTCCTCAGCGACGAGCTCTCCGGCCTCTTCGACAGCATCGGCGGCGAGCTGGAGGAGGCCAGCACCCCCGCCCCCTGACCACGACACGCCGCGGCGCGGCAGCCCCGTCCCCCCGGGGCTGCTGCGCCGCGGCACACCGGCCGGACACACGACCAGGGAGGAGGTGGGGGACCGTGCGCAACCGGGTGCTCGACGAGCGCGGCGCGGCCGCGGTGGAGTTCGCCTTCATCGTCCCCCTGCTGCTGGTCCTGGTCCTCGGCATCGCCGAGTTCGGCCGGGCCTTCCAGGTGCAGGGGACGATCTCGGCCGCCGCCCGCGAGGGCGCCCGCGTCATGGCCCTGCAGAACGACCCGGCCGCGGCGCGCACCGCCGTCCGCGACGCCGCTCCCACGCTCGACCCGGCGATCTCCGACGCGCAGATCGCCGTCACGCCGGCCGCCTGCCCCATGACGGGCGCCGGCTCTGCGAACGTGCGCGTGACCATCGACTACCCGATGCCGTTCCTGACCGGCTTCTTCGGGGCGACCGTCGACCTCACCGGGACGGGGGTCATGCGGTGCAACGGCTGAGGAGGGACCGCACTGCCCACCACCGCCCGGTGGAGGAGCCCGTCCTCCCCGCCCGTCGCGGGCTCAGGGCGGTGGCCGGCACGGGGCCGCGGGGCGGGCGGACGACCGTCCGGGGGCGGCTGGCCGACGAGCGGGGCGCGTCGGCGGTGCTCATCGCGCTGCTGCTGGTGCCCCTGCTCGGCTTCACCGCGATCGCGGTCGACATCGGCGCCCTCTACGCGGAGAAGGCCCGGCTGCAGACCGCGGCCGACGCCGCCGCGCTCGCCGTCGCCCAGGACTGCGCCCGCGGTGCGTGCGGCGACATGCAGGCGACCGCGCAGAGCATGGTCGACGCCAACACCGGTGGCGCCGACGCCGCCCCGCCCGTCCTGGCGTCGGACCCGCACCGGGTCACCGTCTCCGGCCGCACCCCGCAGGAGCACTGGTTCGCACCGCTGATCGGGCACGACGCGACGACCGTCTCGGCCACCGCGACGGTGGCCTGGGGCGGCCCCAGCGGGGGCACCGCCGTGCTGCCGCTCGCCTTCTCCTGGTGCGAGTTCGAGCAGCAGACGGGAGGCGGGCTGCCCTCGGGCACCACCGAGCACACCGTCTACCTGACCAAGTCCTCGGAGACGGTGGACTGCACCGGGCCGTCGGAGAACATCGTCCCGGGGGGCTTCGGGTACCTGGTCAGCGACCCGGGCGACTGCCGGGCCTCCAGCGCGGTCGCGGAACGTTCGTACTCCTCGACCGGGAACACCCCGCCCAGCGAGTGCTCCGCCGGCCACTTCGCCTCGTGGGTGGGGCGGACCGTCCTGCTGCCGATCTTCGACCAGTTCGGCGGGACCGGGAACAACGCCTGGTACCGCGTCTACGGCTACGCGGCCTTCCGGCTGACCGGCTACCACCTGGGCGGCCAGTTCAGCTCCAGCCCGCAGCCGTGCGGCGGCAGCCAGCGCTGCGTGACCGGCTACTTCACCCGCTTCGTCGACCTCGGCGAGGCCTTCGACTACGACTCCGATGCCCCCCAGCTGGGCGCCTGGGTCCTCCGACTCATCCGATAGGGGCCACTCGTGAGACGCCGACTGCTCGCCGCCCTCGCGGCGCTCGTCCTCGCCGTCGCCGGCACCGCGGTCCTCCTGACCTACGTGCGGGGTGCCGACGCCCGCGCCCTGGCCGGGGTGCGCACCGTGGAGGTGCTCGTGGTCGACCAGGTGGTCCCCGAGGGGACGCCGGGCGACCAGCTCGGCGAGCTCGTGCGCACCGAGCAACTGCCCGCGAAGGCGGCCGCCGAGGGGATCGTCACCGACCTGTCCGCGCTGGCCGGCCAGGTCGCCACGGTCGACCTCCAGCCTGGTGAGCAGCTGCTGTCCACCCGGTTCGCCGCCCCCGAGGACCTCGGCGTCCCCGGCACCGTCCCGCCGCCCGCGGGCACCTCCGAGGTCAGCATCCGGCTCGAGGCGCAGCGCGCCGTCGGGGGCCGGCTCGCGGCGGGGGACGAGATCGGCGTCTACGTCTCCATGGACCTCGAGAACGACGCCGGCAAGAAGATCGGCGCCACGCACGCGACCCTGCACGGCGTCCTGGTGACCCAGGTCCAGGGCGCCCCGGCGCAGGCGACCGACGGCGGGACGGAGACGGTCTCCTCGGGCAGCGTTCCCGAGGGCGACCTCGTCGTGACGGTCGCGGTGCCGGCACGGGACGCCGAACTGGTCGTCTTCGGCATGGAACACGGCCGCGTGTGGCTGGCCCTCGAACCCGAGGGCGCGGACTCCGGCGGCACCAGGATCGTCACCCAGGGCAACGTGTACGGCGACGTGCTCGCCGGCCTCGGCAGCGTCTACGGAGGTACCGAGTGAGCGAGCGTGCGACCGCACCGGTGGACGGAGCGGCCCGGCCGGTGCCGGCGACCAGCGCCGGCGAGGAGCGGGCATGAGCCGCGTGGTCCTGGCCGCCGCCGACGACGACCTGGCCACGCGCGTGCACGCCGCCGCCGACGGCGACGTGCAGGTGCTGCCGCCCGGCCGGCTGCCCGGCGACCCGGCGCGGCTGTTCGAGCAGCTGCTCGACGGCGAGCTCCCCGACGTCCTGCTCATCGGCCCGCTGGCACCGCCGCACGAGGTGCTCACGCTGGCCCAGCGGCTCGACGTCCAGTGCCCCGGCATCAGCGTGGTGCTCCTGGCCCAGCCGTCGGCCGAGATGCTGCAGGCCGCCATGCGCGCCGGCATCCGCGACCTGCTGGCGCCCGGTGCCGGCAGCGAGGAGATCCGTGCCGCCGTCGAGCGCGCCGGCTCGGCCGCGGAGGGCCGGCGTCGGGTGCTGCGACCGGTGGAGGAGACCGCCCGCTACACGGGGCGGGTCATCACCATCGCCTCGCCCAAGGGCGGGGTGGGCAAGACGACGATCGCGTCCAACCTCGCCCTCGGCCTCACCGCGGCGGCGCCGCAGTCGACCGTGCTGGTCGACCTCGACGTCCAGTTCGGTGACGTCGCCTCGGCGCTCGGCCTGCTGCCCGAGTACACGCTGCCGGACGCCGTCCACGGCCCGGCCAGCGAGGACACCATGGTCCTCAAGACCTTCCTCACCCAGCACCCGAGCGGGCTGTACGCGGTCTGCGGCGCGGAGTCGCCGGCCGCCGGCGACACGGTCACCGGCGCCGACGTCACCCGGCTGCTCACCGCGCTGGCGCGGGAGTTCCGCTACGTCGTCGTCGACACCGCGCCCGGACTGTCCGAGCAGACCCTCGCGGCGCTGGACCGCGCCACCGACGTGGTCATGCTCAGCAGCATGGACGTCCCGGGCGTGCGGGGGCTGCGCAAGGAGCTCGACGTGCTGCGGGAGCTGTGCATGATCCCGGCGGGCCGGCACGTGGTCATGAACCTCGCCGACCCCAAGGGCGGGCTGTCGGTGCGCGACGTCGAGACGGCCATCGGCACCGGGGTGGACGTCGTCATCCCCCGCTCGGCCGCGGTGCCGCCGTCGACCAACCAGGGCGTGCCGATCCTCGCCAGCGGCCGCAAGGACCCCGCGGTCAAGGAGCTGCGCCGGCTGGTGTCCCGGTTCGCCGCGACCCCGCTGATGAAGCCGGGCCGCTACCGCGCCAAGCACCGGGCGGCGTCGTGAACCTCGCCTCCCGCCTCGCGGCGGCGCAGGGCCGGCACGCCCCGGCCGACGTGCCGGCCGCGCCCACCGTCGTCCCGCAGCCCCGGCCCGTGACCCCGGCCCTGTCCTCGTCCCCACCCACCCCGCCCGGCGACGCGCTGACCAGGCTCAAGGACCGGGTCGCCAAGGCGCTGTTCGAGCGCATGGGCAACCGGATGAACGACCCGACGCTGTCCGAGGAGGCGCTGCGCACCATCGTGCTCGGCGAGCTCGACGAGGTGGTCGAGGACGAGCGGGTCCCGCTCAGCACCGAGGAACGGCAGCGGCTGACCGCCGAGCTCGCCGACGACGTGCTCGGGTTCGGACCGCTGCAGCGGCTGCTCGACGACCCGACGGTCACCGAGATCATGTGCAACGGACCGGACAACGTCTACGTCGAGCAGGGCGGCAAGCTGGTCCGCTCCGGTGCCCGGTTCACCTCCGAGGAGCACCTGCGCCGGGTGATCGACCGCATCGTCTCCCGGGTGGGGCGCCGCATCGACGAGTCCTCGCCCCTGGTGGACGCCCGGCTGGCCGACGGCTCCCGGGTCAACGCCATCATCCCGCCGCTGGCGTTCAGCGGGTCGACGCTGACCATCCGGAAGTTCGCCAAGGACCCGTTCGGCGTGGACGACCTCATCGGCTTCGGCACGCTGAGCCCGGAGATGGCCGAGCTGCTGCATGCCTGCGTCGAGGCCCGGCTGAACATCATCGTCTCGGGGGGCACCGGCACGGGGAAGACGACGCTGCTGAACGTGCTCTCCTCCTTCATCCCCGAGGACGAGCGGATCGTCACCATCGAGGACGCCGTCGAGCTGCAGCTCCAGCAGGACCACGTGGTCCGGCTCGAGTCGCGGCCGCCCAACATCGAGGGCAGGGGCGCGGTCACCATCCGGGACCTGGTCCGCAACTCGCTGCGGATGCGGCCGGACCGCATCGTGGTGGGGGAGTGCCGAGGCGGTGAGAGCCTGGACATGCTGCAGGCGATGAACACCGGCCACGACGGCTCGCTGTCGACGGTGCACGCCAACTCCCCGCGCGACGCCATCGCCCGGCTGGAGACCCTCGTCCTCATGGCCGGCATGGACCTGCCGCTGCGTGCCATCCGGGAGCAGATCGCCTCGGCGGTGGACGTCGTCGTCCAGCTGACCCGGCTGCGCGACGGCACCCGCCGGGTCACCCACGTGACCGAGGTGCAGGGCATGGAGGGGGAGACGGTGACCCTCCAGGACGCCTTCCTCTTCGACTACTCCGCCGGCGTGGACGCCGGCGGCCGGTTCCTCGGCAAGCCGGTGGCCACCGGCATCCGCCCCCGGTTCACCGACCGCTTCGACGAGCTCGGCATCACGCTGTCCCCGCGGGTGTTCGGGGTCGTGGAGCCGGCGCGGCGGGGGTGGGCCTGATGTCCCCGGCGCTGCTGCTGGCCGGCCTGCTCGCCCTCACCGGGGCCCTGCTGCTCGTCGCGCTGGTCGTCCTGCCGGCCGGGTCCACGCGGGTGCCGCTGAGTCGACTGGACCCCTCCGTCACGCCGCCGGCCTCGGCGCTGGCCGGCGCCTCGGCCGCGGCGGGCGCCGCGGTCGAGCGGGCCCTGACCCGCCGCGGCCGGGTGGCGTCGGGCGCGGCGGCCCTGGAGCGGGCGGGGCTGGCGATCGCGCTGCCGGACCTCGTCCTGCTGGTGGGGCTGGCGACCGTCGTCCTCGGGGCGCTCGGGCTCCTGCTGGGCGGCGTGCTCGTGGGCCTCCTCCTGGCGGTCCTGGCCCCGGCCGGCGCCCGGCTGCTGCTGGCCGTGCGCACCGCCCGGCGGCGGACGGCCTTCGCCGACCAGCTCGACGACTCGCTGCAGCTCATGGCCAGCAGCCTGCGGGCCGGGCACAGCCTGCTGCGCGCGGTGGACGCGGTCGCCCTGGAGGCCGCGGCGCCCACGTCGGAGGAGTTCGCCCGCATCGTGAACGAGACGCGCGTCGGCCGCGACCTCGGCGACGCCCTCGACGAGGTGGCCGAGCGGATGGGCAGCGACGACTTCCGGTGGACCGCCCAGGCCATCGCCATCCACCGCGAGGTCGGCGGCAACCTCGCCGAGGTGCTCGACACCGTCGGGCACACCATCCGGGAGCGCAACGCCATCCGCCGGCAGGTCAAGGCCCTCTCGGCCGAGGGCCGGCTGTCCGCGGTGGTGCTCATGGCGCTGCCGTTCGGCGTCACCGGCTTCATCGCCACGGCCAACCCCGAGTACCTCGCGACCTTCACCGAGAGCCTCGCCGGCTACCTCATGCTGGGCGTCGCGGCGGTCCTGCTGGTCGTCGGCGGCCTGTGGCTGAAGAAGACCGTGGCGATCCGGTTCTGATGCCGCCGACCCCCGTGCTCGCGGCCGCGCTGGCCGTCGCCCTCGCCGTCCCGCTGCTGGGCTGGGCGCTGCTGGCCCGCCCACAGGACGCCGCCGGCCGCGCCCGGTCCAACCTGACCCGCGGCCTGGACCTGCCCGGTGCGGCCGCCGCCCGACCGCGCCCGGCGCTGCTGCCACGGCTGACCGGTGCCCTCACCCCGGCGGGGACGGTGGCCCGGCTCAACCGGCTGGCCGCCACGGCCGGCCGCCCCGCGGAGTGGCCGGTGCCCCGGCTGGTGGCCGCCAAGCTGGTGCTCGCCGCCGTCGCCGCGGCGCTCGGTCTGCTGGTGGTGACGGCCCGCCCCGGGCCGCTGACCGTGCTCCTGGCCGTCGTCGTGACCGGCGTGGCCTACGTCGTCCCCGAGCTGCTCCTCTACAGCCGCGGTCAGGAGCGGCAGCAGGCGATCGCCCTCGAACTGGCCGACACCCTCGACCAGATGACCATAGCGGTGGAGGCGGGTCTGGGTTTCGAGTCGGCCATGGCGCGGGCCGGGCGCAACGGCCGCGGCCCGCTGGCCGAGGAACTGGTACGGACCCTGCAGGACATCGGCGTCGGGCAGCCCCGCCGGGAGGCCTACCTGGCGCTGGCCGAGCGGACGGCGGTGCCCGACCTGCGCCGCTTCATCCGCGCGGTGGTCCAGGCCGACGCCTACGGCGTCTCCATCGCCGACGTGCTGCGCACCCAGGCGGCGGAGATGCGGCTCAAGCGGCGGCAGCGGGCCGAGGAGAAGGCCATGCAGATCCCGGTCAAGGTGATCTTCCCGCTGATCCTGTGCATCCTGCCGACGCTGTTCATCGTCCTGCTCGGCCCCGCGGCGATGGACATCGTGGACGCGTTCAGCGATTGAGCGCGGTGTGGGAGTGCGGGGGGACCCGCACTCCCACACCGCGCCGCGCGCAGCGGTCAGCCGCCCTTCTTGTGGGAGCCGCTGGAGCGCGGCTGCGCGGGGTTGGTGGGGTCGCCCTGCGACGGCGGGTTCATCGCCGGGCCGCTGGTGGCCTCGGAGACCTTGGAGCCGGCCGTGGCGGGCACCGGGTCGTCGACGGCCGCGGCGGCCGGGTCGCCCCCGGAGGGCTGGGCGCCCTCGCGCAGCGAGCTCAGGCGGTTCTCCATGATCGTCACCACCTGCAGCCGGTTGGCGTGGGCGCGCTCGTACTCCAGCAGCGTCTCCAGGCCCGTCGCGTCCAGCGTGCGGATCCGCGAGGTGAGGCCGTCGACCGGCAGGTGGTCGTAGTCGGGCAGCGGCAGCTGGTCGTGTTCGGTCATGGCAGCCCGCCTACCCCTGCCCTGCGGATCCGACACCGGGTGTGAGGGGACGGTCGGTGGGTAGGCGGCGGAGGCGGGAGTGCCCGGCCAGGGCCCCGCGGTCCTTCTTCCGCCTGCGATCGAGGAGTGGTCCCCACCCCATGGACGTGTCCTTCCTGGAGCCGGTCTTCAGCGCCTCCGGGCCCTACGCCACCGTGTGCGCCGACGTCACGCACACCACCGAGAACGCCGACACCGAGGTCGAGCTGCGGGTCCGCGCCATCGCGGAGAAGCTCACCGAGCAGGGCGCGCCGGAGGGGGTCGTCGAGGCGGTCCGCAGCCGGCTGCTCGAGGCCAACGCCGGCGGGGAGATCGCCACGCTGCGCGGCCGGGCCCTGGTCGTCGCGGCCGACGGCAGCGTCGTCCTCGACCAGCCGCTGATCGACGCGCCGCGGCAGGAGGTGGCGGAGTGGGCGCCCCAGGCCGACCTCCTGCCGGTCCTGCGCCAGCTGCCGGGCCGGGTCCCGCACATCGTCGTCCTCACCGACCGCGTCGGTGCCGACATCACCTACGTCGGGATGCCCGGCCAGGAGGGCGAGGAACAGCAGGTCGAGGGGGACAGCTTCCAGATCCGCAAGTTCCAGGGCGGCGGCTGGGCGCACCACCGCTACCAGCACAACGCCGAGAACAAGTGGGTCCACAACGCCGACGAGGTGGCCTCGCACATCGCGTCGATGGTGCGGCGGCTGTCGCCGCGCTTCGTCCTCATGGCCGGCGACATGCGGGCCCGGCAGATCCTCCTCGACCGCGCCAGCGACCTGTGGAAGGACCTCATCGTCTCCATGGACGAGGGCGGGCGCGCGGCCGGCGCCGACCGCGACCCGGTCGACCGGCGGGCCGCCGAACTGGTCGCCGAGCACGACGCGCACGAGCAGGCGGACGTCGTCGAGAAGATCGCGTCGGCCGGCGCGCACGGCCTGGCGGTCACCGGCACCCCCGCGGTCGTGGAGGCGCTGCGCAAGGGCCAGGTCGAGACCCTCGTCCTGGCCGACCAGCCCGACGAGGCGACGCTGCTGGTGGGCAACTCGCCCCTGGAGCTCGGCGTCGACCAGCACGACATGGACGCCCTCGGCACCCACGGCACCGTCGTCCCGGCCGACCGGGCGCTGCTGGCCGCCTCGGTCGCCAGCAGCGCCGGCGTCGTCGTGGTCCCGCGCGCGGCGATGCCGGAGGACGTCCCGGTGGCCGCGATCCTCCGCTACACCGACGAGTCCACGCCGTCGGCGCAGTGACCCACACCCTGACGACGAAGGAGCTCCCATGACCGACCCGCACACCCCCGCCACCTCGCCCGGCACCACCGAGGCCGACGTCGAACGCCGCGCGGCGATCGCCGAGGCCCTCGGCAAGGAGGTGTGGCCCGCCGACCGCGACACGCTGGTGGCGAAGGCGCAGGAGGGCAACACCCCCGACCGGGTGCTGTCCGACCTGCGCCGGCTGCCCGAGGGGCAGCAGTTCGCCAACGTGCAGGAGGTCGCCCGCGCGCTGGGCATCGGCACGGAGCAGGAGCGCTTCTGACATGACGACGAACAAGGAGCCCAGCCCCGAGGCGCTGGCCAACGTCACCGAGGGCAACGTCCGCACCCGGTCCCAGCTGCTGCCCGAGGAGGAGGAGCTCCAGGGCAGCGGCATGGAGGAGGTCGCCGCCGAGGTGATCCTCGCCGAGTCCGAGGAGCGGACGGTCCACACCGACCCCGACGACGCGCAGGGCGCGCACCGGCAGTCGGCCGAGACCGCGGACCTGCCCTGACCGCCCACGAGCACGAGGTCCAGCTGCGCTGGTCGGACCCCGACTCCCTCGGCCACGTCAACCACGCGCGCGCCCTGTCGCTCATCGAGGACGCGCGGCTGGCGATGGCCGAGGGGGCGCCGGGGGACGGCGGCGTCATCCTGGCCCGGCTCGAGGTCGACTACCTCCGCCAGCTGTACTACCGCGTGCGCGAGCGGTTGTGCGTGCGCAGCACCGTCACCCGGCTCGGCACCAGGTCCGTCACCGTCCGCCAGGAGCTGTTCCAGGACGGCGAGGTGGCCATCCGGGCCGACGTCGTCATGGTGCTGTTCGACTTCGGCACCGACACCAGCCGGGCGATGAGCGACGCCGAGCGGGCCCACTGGTCGCAGTTCACCCCCGCCTGAGCCGGTGGCGCTCCCGGCCCCACCGAGCCGTGCCACCGGGTGTGATCGGACGGCGCGCCCGGGGTAGGCCAGCGCCATGCCGAAGACGACCAAGAAGGGCACCGCCAAGCAGGACGAGCTGCCGAGCACGCTGCAGCGTTCCCCGAAGAAGGCGCAGCGGACCTTCACCAAGGCCTACGACTCGGCCATGGAGTCCTACGACGACGAGCAGCGCGCCGCCCAGACCGCCTGGGCGGCGGTCAAGCACAGCTTCGAGAAGGTCGGCGACCGCTGGGCGGCCAAGGAGGGCGGCAGGAAGGGCCCGTCGGACGCGCAGGCCGCCGGCGGCCGGGACACGAACAGGCCGACCAAGGGCGGCGTCGACGCCAACGCCTCCAAGGACCACCTGCTCGAGCTGGCGAAGAAGCTGGATGTCTCCGGCCGCTCGAAGATGAAGAAGAAGGAACTCGTCGACGCCATCCAGAAGGCCAACGGCAAGAAGACCGCCGAGGCGCGCAAGAAGGGGAGGTGACCGGTCAGGTGCCGGGGATCAGGAGGAACTCCGTCTGCCGGTCGCCGAGGTAGGTCACGCCCTCGTCGGTCAGGGCGATCCCCTCCTCCAGGGCGATGCGCACCGGCTGGCCACCCCACTCCGGCACCGCCACCCGCACGCAGAGCTCCAGGGCGTAGACGGTGTCGGGGTGCAGCACCCGGTCGCCGGCGCCGGGCACGCCGTCCTGGTCGTCCCACAGGCCGATCGCCGGGCCGGCGCCGTGGCCGTGGAAACCGACCGGGTGGGAGTAGACGTCGCCGTCGATGCCCTCCACCGCGGCGGCGGCCCGGGTGGCGGCCAGCACCTCGTTGCCGGTGCGGCCCACGAGCAGCTCGGCCGTCGTGAGGTCCTGCAGCCGGGTGCCGGTGGCCAGCGCCCGGCGCAGCCCGGCCGGGGCGTCGCGCTCGCCGGGGCGCAGCACGTACCCGGTCCGCTGGCTGTCCGACCGCAACCCCAGGCTGGACGCCCCGACGTCGCAGTGCACGAGGTCGCCCGGCCGCACCGGGGAGTCGTAGGGGACGGCGGGCAGCAGGGCGCCGCACTCCTCGACCGGGGGCACGCCGGCCCGCTGCAGGTCGACCACCGGGTGGAACCAGGGGTCGACGCCGAGGTCGGTCAGCCGCTGCCGGATCCACCAGGCGAGGTCGGTGGCGGTGGTGTCGCCGACGGTGAGGACGGCGGGGGAGAACGCCTCCTCGACGACGTCGCCGACGAGCCGGTTGAGCCCGTGCAGCGCAGCGATCTCCTCGGGCAGCCGCGTCTCCAGCCAGCTCACCGCGAGCTCCTCGGCCGACACCAGCCGGTCGGCGTAGGGGCCCAGGGCCTCGGTGAGCTGCCGGTGCTCGGTGTGCGAGAGCCCGTCGGCCAGCGCGAAGTCCGCCGACACGTCGATCCCGATGCGCCGCGGACCGGCCTGCTCCACGATCCGCCGCACCTCGGCCCACTGCGCCTGCTCGGCCGGCCGGTCCCCGGCGTCCTCGGGGGACCAGGCCGGCAGGAACTGGCCCACCGGGTAGCGGGAGGCCGCCGCCGCGGTGACGCCGTCGTCACTGCGGTGCAGCACCAGGATCGTGCGCCGCCGCGCGGACAGCCACGTCGCCGGCAGCAGCGTGGCCAGCACCGGGTCCTCGTTGTACTCGCGCCCCACCACGAGCCACAGGTCGATGCCGGCCCGGTCCATGAGACCGGGCAGCAGGTCCAGCACCCGCTGGGTCAACCACCGGTCGCGGACGTCGGCCTGCTCGCGCAGCGGCAGCGGCACCGTGCGGGTCGGGTCCGGCGCGACGAGGGTCATGAGGACAGGGAAGCAGAGAACCGGCGTCCCCACCGGTCGAACGCCGGAGGCCTCCTGTACGACCCCGCCGCGGCCCGCCGTCAGGCGGGCTCGCCGGCCGCCGGGAGGTGGTCCCCGGCGGTGCGCTGCCGCGGCAGGACGGCGGCCACCCGGTCGCGACCGGCCTGCTTGGCCTCGTACATGGCGCCGTCGGCGCGGTCGATGAGCCGCCACGCGGCGGCCACGGCGTCCTCGCCGTCGACCGGCCGGACCAGCGCGATGCCGATCGAGGCGGTGACCGAGTGCCCGGCGGGACTGCGGCTGGCGGAGACCGCCGACCGCAGCCGCTCGGCCAGCTGGCCGGCCTCCGCCGGGTCGCTCACCAGGCCGAGGACGACCAGCTCCTCGCCACCGATGCGGGCCAGCACGTCGGTGGGGCGGACGGTGGCCGACAGCGAGGCGGCGACCGCGCGCAGCACGGCGTCGCCGGCGGCGTGCCCGTGGGCGTCGTTGAGCCGCTTGAAGTGGTCGAGGTCGAGCACCATGGCCGCCACCCGGGTGCCCTCGCGGCGGGCCTGACGCCACACCCGCGGGGCGTGCTCGACGAGGTGCCGGCGGTTGGCCAGGCCGGTGAGCGGGTCCTGGTGGGACAGCGCCTGGGTCGCCTCCAGCAGCCGCTGCACGCGGCGGCGCAGCACGTAGACGCCGAACGACGCGGCGTTGAGCACCCCGGCGGCGATCGCGAGCTGGAGGACGATCCCCAGCGGGGAGTCCCCGGCGTGGGTCAGCGCGATCGCACAGGAGAGGACCGTCATCACCATGCTCACCCCGACCATCCACGGACCGAGGAACCAGGCCGCGACGAAGGACGGGAACAGGAGGAGCAGCGGCGGAGCGTGCCGGGGCTCCTCGATGCTGAGGACGGCGACGACGTAGACCACGTGGCCCAGGAGCACCAGGCCGAAGGTCGCCCAGGGGCCGGCCCGCTGCCGCACCGCCAGCGGCAGGGAGACGCCCAGGCAGGTGAGCATCACGACGGCGTACCAGACCCGCGCGGTGCCCGGGTGCACCGTGCCGTCGACCAGCAGGGCCACGGAGCCGACCAGCCCGCCGAGGAAGGTGAGGACGGCGAGGGTCATCACGGCCACCCGGTGCTCCGGACCCTGGCTCACCGCGGGACCGGTCAGGCCGCTCGGTGTGTCGGTGTCCTTGCGTCGCCACCCGCTCACGCAGCCAGCATGCCCTACCCGCCGTGGTGACCGCATCGCCCGACGTCGCCGGTTTCACCCACGGGTGCGCCGACGGCCGGTGGACTGCGCCCCGAGCACGGTGCCAGGGTGGCCGCCATGTCGCACCCGGAGCCGGGGCTGGTCGTCGTCCGCACCCTCGCCGAGCACCCGATGGTCGCCAACGGCGAGACCAGCGCGCTGCGCATGGTCGCGCCCGGGTCGGTCACCGCCGGTCGCTACGGCCTGGTCGAGTACTCGGTCGCGCCGCGCAGCCGGGGTGCCGCCCCGCACTACCACTCGACGTTCTCCGAGGCCTTCTTCGTCCTCTCCGGGGAGCTCACGGTGTACGCCGGCGGCGCCTGGCGGCCGCACACCGCCGGGGACTTCGCACTGGTCCACGAGCGCGGCGTCCACGGCTTCCGCAACGACGGCGACGAGCCGGTGTCCTTCCTCATCCTGTTCGCGCCCGGCATCGCCCGGGAGCACTTCTTCGCGGAGATGGCCGAGCTGCGGCGCAGCGGCCGGCAGCTGTCCCCCGAGGAGATGACCGCGTTCTACGCCCGGCACGACCAGGTGATGGTCGACGTCTGACCGGAGGCCGCGCCGGGTGGCAGGGTGGGTGCGACCAGCCGATCGTGAGGAGGCCGCACATGGCGCAGGGACCGTGGTTCTACTGCCTCAAGCACCACACCGTCGAGGACAGGAACGGCTGCGCGGAGCGGCACCGGCTCGGCCCGTACGCCACCCGCGAGGAGGCCGAGCGCGCCCTGCAATCGGTGGCCGAGCGCGAGGAGCGGCTGACCAACGAGGACCGTGCCTGGGAGGGCGACTGAGGGAGGGCCCCTCCCCGTTCGCACGCCCCGCCGGGGCCTCGGGGCGGGGCCGCCCGCCCGCCCGGGCATGATCGACCCCGGGACGCCGGGCGGTCCGGTGCCCAGGAGGTGGCGACGTGGCAGACGGACGTTCGGTGGAGGACCTGGTCGTCGGGGTGCTCGGCGGTACCGGCCCCCAGGGACGCGGGCTCGCCGTCCGGCTGGCCGCCGCCGGACAGCGGGTGCTGCTCGGGTCCCGGGACCCGGAGCGGTGCACCCAGGTGGCCGCCGAGGTCGCCACCCGGGCGGCCGCCGCGGCGGGGGGCGTGGAGGTCTCGGTGCAGGGCGGGTCGAACGTCGACGTCGCCGGGGCCGCTGACGTCGTGATCGTGGCGGTGCCCTTCGCCGGGCACGCCGACACCCTCGCCGAGCTGGCCACCCCCCTGGCCGGGAAGGTCGTCGTCGACTGCGTCGTCCCGATGGCGTTCGACGAGCTGGGCGCCTACGTCCTCGACGTGCCCGAGGGGTCGGTGGCCCAGCAGGCCGCGGCCCTGCTGCCCGACTCGCACGTGGTCGGCGCGTTCCACCACCTGTCGGCGGTGCTGCTGGAGGACCTCTCCAGGCCCACCCTGGACGGCGACGTCATGGTCGTGGGCGACGTGCGCGAGGCGACCGACACGGTGCAGGCGCTGGCCGGCCGGCTGCCGGGGATGCGCGGGGTCTACGCGGGCCGGCTGCGCAACGCCCGCCAGGTGGAGGCGCTCACCATCAACCTGGTGTCGGTGAACCGCCGGTACAAGGCGCACGCCGGCATCCGCATCACCGACGTCTGACCGCGCCGCGGGCGTCGGCTGCCCTGCCGGCGCCCTCCGGGCTCTGCGGGCGGCATCCCGCCCGCAGAGCACCGGTTCCGCCGGCGGAGCGGGTGGCGTCCACAGCCGGGCCGGTCGTCCACCGATCCGTCGGGTCGACCGCCGAGCCCGGCGCCGACCGGTGGGGTTGCGGGCATGGACTCATCCCTGCCTCCCGAGCTGGTCCTGCGTCGCCGCGCCCTGGCCGCGGGCTGGTCGGACGACGAGCTCGTTCGACGGCTGCGGCGTGGCGACCTGACCCGGTTGCGACCGGGTGCCTACCTGTTCGAGGCACCGCCCGATCCCGCCCTCCGGCACCGTCACCTGGTCACCGCCACGCTCGCCGCACTGCGCCGTCCGGCCGTCGTCAGCCACCAGTCCGCCGCGGTGCTCCACGGGTGGCCGCTCTGGGGGGTGCGGTTGGACCGGGTGCACGTCACCCGTGAGCCGCCGGCCTCGAGTGAGGTCGGCCGGCACCTGCGCTGTCACGTCGCCCGGCTCTCCGACGCGGAGGTGGTGACCGTGGAGGGGGTGCTCGTGACGGACCCGGCCCGCACTGTGGTCGACCTGGCGCGGACCCTGCCGTTCGAGCCCGCGGTGGTCGCGGCAGACGCCGCCATGCGACCGGGTGGCGTCCCGCGGGTGGACGTGCAGCGCCGGCTCGCGGACGTCACCGGGACGCCGGGGAGCCGGGTGGCGGCCCGCGTGGTCGGGTTCGCCGACGGGCGCAGCGGATCCGTGGGCGAGAGCCGCAGCCGGGTGTTGCTGCACCGGCTCGATCTGCCGCCGTCCACGCTGCAGCTCGACGTCCGGACCGCCTCCGGTCGCCCGGTCGGCCGCGCCGACTTCGGCTGGGAGGAGCACCGCGTGCTCGGCGAGTTCGACGGGCGGGTCAAGTACGGGCGGTTGCTGCGGCCGGGGCAGCAGCCCGGCGACGTCGTGTTCGAGGAGAAGCGGCGGGAGGACGCGCTGCGCGACGAGGGCTGGGGTGTGGTCCGGTGGACGTGGGGCGACCTCGTGCCCGGCGTCCTCGGCCCCCGGGTGCGCAGGGCCCTGGCCCGAGGGCGGAGGCAGAGTGGCTGAGACCCGGCTCTGCCGGCGCCCTCCGGGCTCTGCGGGCGGCATCCCGCCCGCAGAGCACCGGGGACACCGGCACAGGGTCACTCGAAGGAGTGCTCGGGGCCGGGGAAGGTGCCGGAGCGGACGTCGTCGGCGTACTCGCGGGCCGCGCGCAGCAGCTCGCCCCGGAGGTCGGCGTACTTCTTCACGAACCGCGGCACCCGCCCGCCGGTCATCCCGGCCATGTCGGGCCAGACCAGCACCTGGGCGTCGCAGTCGGCACCGGCGCCGATGCCGATGGTCGGGATGGCCAGCTCCTTGGTGACCTGGCCGGCGATCTCGGCGGGGACCATCTCCATGACGACCGAGAACGCCCCGGCCTCCTGGACGGCGTGCGCGTCGGCCAGCAGCTGCTCGGCGCCGGCGCCGCGGCCCTGCACCCGGAAACCGCCGAGGGCGTGCTCGCTCTGCGGCGTGAACCCGATGTGCGCCATGACCGGGATGCCGGCCTCGGTCAGCGCCCGGATCTGCGGCGCCACGCGCACCCCGCCCTCGAGCTTGACCGCCTGGGCCCCGCCCTCCTTCATCAGCCGGACGGCGCTGGCCAGCGCCTGCTGCGGGCCGGCCTCGTAGCTGCCGAAGGGCAGGTCGGCCACGACGAGCGCGCGCCTGGTGGAGCGGGTGACCGACCGGGTCATCAGCAGCATGTCCTCCAGCGTCACCGGGACCGTGCTGTCCAGCCCGAGGACGACGTTGCCGCCCGAGTCACCGACCAGGAGCACCGGGATGCCGGCCTCCTCGAATACCGACGCGCTAACCGTGTCGTAGGCCGTGAGCATGGCCCACTTCTCGCCGCGCTCCTTGGCCTGCTGCAGGTGGTGCACGCGCACCCGGGCGGAGGAGGCTCCGCCGTAGAGCACCGACTCGCTCATGACTGTGCCGCTCCCTCGCGGACGCTGGGCAGGGACTCCCGCCAGCGGTTGGTGATCGGCAGGCGCCGATCCCGGCCGAACGCCTTGAGGCTGATCTTCGTTCCCGGCGCCGACTGCCGGCGCTTGAACTCCGCGGCGTCGACCAGCCGGAGCACCCGGGCGACGACCTCGGGGTCGTGGCCGCGCTCGAGCAGGTCGGCCATCCCGAGGTCGCGGTCGACGTAGTCGGCGATGACCGCGTCGAGCTCCTCGTAGGAGGGCAGCGAGTCGGTGTCCACCTGGCCGGGGGCGAGTTCGGCCGACGGGGGCTTGTCGATCGAGTTCTGGGGGATCGGCTCGGTCTCGCCGCGGTCGCGCGCGTACGCGTTGCGCCAACGGGCCAGCTCCCACACCAGCGTCTTGGGCACGTCCTTGATCGGCGCGAAGCCGCCGGCGGAGTCGCCGTAGAGGGTGGAGTAGCCGACCGCCACCTCGCTCTTGTTGCCCGTGGTCAGCAGCAGGTGCCCGGACTGGTTGGACAGCCCCATCAGCAGGGTGCCGCGCACCCGCGCCTGCAGGTTCTCCGCGGCGACGCCGGTGAGCTCCACCGACCCGTGGTAGGCGTCGACCATCGGCGCGATCGGCACGACCGAGTAGTGCAGCCCGGTGCGCTTCGCGAGGTCCTCGGCGTCGGCGAGGGAGTGCTCGCTGGAGTACTTCGACGGCAGGCCCACGCCGTACACCCGGTCGGGGCCCAGGGCGTCGACGGCGAGGGTGGCGACGACGGCGGAGTCGATGCCGCCGGAGAGGCCGAGCACCACCGAGGGCATCCCGTTCTTGTCGATGAAGTCCCGCAGGCCCAGGACCAGCGCCCGCCAGACCTCCTCGCAGTCCTCCAGCGGCTCGGCGACCGACGGCGGTCGGGCCTCGAAGGCCGGCAGCGGTTGCTCGGACACCACGTGCCGGGTGACCGTCATCGGCCCGATCCGGCCGTCCCGCCGCTCGGGCACCGACGACGGGTCGACGGTGAGGTCGGCGGTCAGCAGGTGCTCGACGAACTGCGGAGCCCGTCCCAGCAGCTGCCCGTCCGGCGCGACGGCCATCGAGTCGCCGTCGAAGACCAGCTCGTCCTGGCCGCCCACCTGGTTGCAGTACAGGATCGTCGCCCGCGCCTCGGCGGCGCGGCGGCGGACCAGCGGCAGCCGCAGGTCGTCCTTGGCCCGCTCGTAGGGCGAGGCGTTGGGGGAGACGACGAGGTCGACTCCTGCCTCCCCGGCGACGCCGCACGGCCCGCCCTCGACCCAGAGGTCCTCGCACACGGTCAGGGCCACGTCGACGCCGTGCAGCCGCACCACCGGCAGCTCGGTGCCCGGCACGAAGTAGCGGGCCTCGTCGAAGACGCCGTAGTTCGGCAGGTGCCGCTTGTAGTAGCGGACGACGACCTCGCCGCCGTGGAGCAGCGCCGCGGCGTTGCGCGGGGCGCCCTGGCGGGGGTTGGCGTCGGCAGGGCGGTCGCCCTCGGGCATGGACTCCACCGCCGCCGGGCCCGTGCCCTCGGTGTGGGCCAGGTAGCCGACGACGACGGCCATGCCGCCCAGGCCCTGGTCGGCCAGTGAGGCGGCGAGGTCGACCAGCGCGTGCTCGCTGACGCGGGCGAAGGACTCCCGGAGCACGAGGTCCTCGGGCGGGTAGCCGGTGAGGGTCATCTCGGGGAAGACGACGAGGTGTGCCCCGGCCTCGGCGGCCTTCGCCGTCCAGCGGGTCACCAGGTCGACGTTGCCGGGGATGTCGCCGACGCGGGTGTCGACCTGGGCCAGGGCCACCCGGAGTTGTACCTGCTGTCCAGTCACCCGGTCAGTCTCGCGGTCGTCCCGTCCCCCCGGCCAGGCGGGGAGGCCGGCCGCACGATCACGACCGCGGGACGGGCACCCCGTTGGTCGCGCCCGCGGGGGCGGCGGCCTCGGCGGGAGCGGCGGCCTCCGCGGGAGCGGCGACCTCCGCGGGGGCGGCGACCTCCGCGCGGGTGGACCGCTCGAGGAACCGCAGCAGCTCGACCGGGAACGGCAGCACCACCGTCGAGTTCTTCTCGGCGGCGACCTCGACCATGGTCTGGAGCAACCGCAGCTGCAGGGCGGCCGGCTGGGCGGACATCACCTCGGCGGCCTGGGCCAGTTTCTGGGAGGCCTGCAGCTCGCCCTCGGCGGTGATCACCCGGGACCGGCGTTCCCGCTCGGCCTCCGCCTGGCGGGACATCGACCGCTTCATCGACTCCGGCAGCGCGACGTCCTTGATGTCGACGCGGTCGATGTGCACGCCCCAGTCGACGGCCGGGCTGTCCATCATGAGTTCGAGGCCCTGGTTGAGCCGCTCGCGGTTGGACAGCAGGTCGTCGAGGTCGCTCTTGCCGATGACCGACCGCAGCGACGCCTGGGCGACCTGCCCGATGGCGGCCTGGTAGTTCTGCACGTCGACGACCACGCGGACGGGGTCGAAGACCCGCCAGTACACGACGGCGTCGACCTTGACGGTGACGTTGTCGCGGGTGATGCCCTCCTGGGCCGGCACCGGCATCGTGACGATCTGCATGTTCACCTTGTGCATGCGGTCCATGCCGGGCGCGATCAGGGTGAGCCCCGGCGGACGGGCCTCGCCCAGCAGCCGGCCGAACCGCAGGACCACCCCGCGCTCGTACTGGGTCACCACGCGCACGCTGGAGGCCACCAGCACGGCCAGGCCGAGGACCACGATGACGAGCACCGCGAGAACGACGTCCATCTCGCCCTCCGCCACCGGCGCCGCGGCCGGACGCGCAGGTCGCGTCCGTGGCCGCGGCACCCTCGTGATGGCGCTCACATGCTAGATCCGGGTCGCCGGGAGGCGGTGACCTCCGTGCGTGGGACGGCGGCCGGAGCTCAGCAGTGGGCGTACTCGGACGGGCGCAGCGCCATCGCGCCGGCCATCGCGACCAGCATCAGCACGTGGCCCCACAGCATCAGGCCGCCGGGGGAGAGGAGCCCGGCCCACAGCGGGACGAACAGGACGACGAACGGCAGGTACATCGCGGCGCCCATCTCGGCGCAGGCCCGCCAGCTGTGCCTCCGCCACCGCATGACCAGGGTCATCCCGATCGTCATGTTGGTGGCCATGACCAGGGCCATCGGCTCGGTGCGGTCCAGGACGGCGCCGACGCCGAACGCGTCGAGGACCAGCTCCCAGACCGGGTGCAGGGCGACCATCCCGACGGCCATCGCGACGACCATCTCGAGGTAGTGGAGGACGAGCTTGCGGGCGCGCCGGGAACGGTGCGGGGCGCCGGGGGTGGGGGTGTGCGTGGTGGTGGTCACGGGGTGCTCCTGGGGCTCGGTGCGGCGGTCAGGGGAGGAGGGCGTAGCCGGCCTCGTCGACGGCGGCGGCGATGTCGGCCCGGTCGACGGCGGCGTCCACGCAGACGGTCACGGTCCCGGTGGGGAGGTCGACGGCCACGGTGCGGACGCCGGCCACCCGGCCGATCTCCTCGGTGACGGCGCGCTCGCAGTGGGCGCAGGTCAGGCCGCGGACCTGGAAGCTGGTGGTGCCGACGAACGTGCGGGGGGTGCTTGTCATCACGGGGGCTCCCGGGGGAGTGGCGGATCGGACGGTCCAGAGCCTCCGGCCGGGACGCCGGTGCTCGCGCCGGGAAGACCACCGGGGTGTCCGCCGGGGTCCCCGCTCCCGGCGCCGCCCGGCGTGGACGTGCACGGGCGGCCTCCTCCTCAGCGCGCCGACCAGCCGCCGTCCGAGGCGATGACCTGACCGGTCACCCACCCGGCCTCGTCGCCGGCCAGCCAGGCGACCAGTCGGGCGGTGTCCTGGGGGGTGCTCCACCGCCCGCCGGGACTGGCCGCCGCGACCCGTGCCCGCAGCTCCGCGTCGGCGTAGCCGGTGTCGTTCGGGCCCGGGTCGACGCAGTTCACGGTGATCCCCCGGGGCATCAGGTGGACCGCGAGGCTCCGGGTGAGCTGGTGCAGGGCGGCCTTGGAGGCGATGTAGGGCAGCTCCCCGGGCATGGCGCCGGCGTACTGCCCGGAGGTGAAGGTGAGGACCCGCCCCCCGGGCCGGCCGTCGTGCTGGGCGGCGAAGGCCTGCACGAGCAGCAGTGTGGCCCGCGTGTTCACCGCGTAGGTCAGGTCCACCTCGGCGGCGGTGAGCTGCTCGAGGGACTGCGCGCTGCTGCGGGCGTGGTTGGCGACGAGCACGTCGAGGTGGCCGAACTCCCGGCACGCGGCGTCGACGAGGCGCCCCGGGGCCTCGGGGTCGGCGAGGTCCGCGGCGACGTGCGCGACCCGGCCGCCGGCGGCGCCCAGCTCGGCGGCCAGCGCGTCCGCGCCGCCGGGGTCGGCACCCCACGGCTGCTCGGCGTCGTGCGGGGACCACGAGTGCAGGAGCACCGCGGCTCCGTCGGCCACCAGCCGTCGCGCGATCGCCGCCCCGATGGCGATCCGGCGGCTGGCACCGGTGACCAGGGCCACCCGCCCGTCGAGCGGGCGGCTCACCGGGCCAGCAGGGCGGCCAGCTGGTCGGCGTGGTCCCGCTGGTGGGCGGGCAGGAAGGCGAGGACGTCGGCGAGGGTGACCGGGCCGTCGACCTCGTGGACGCCGGCGCGGTCGAGGTCGGCCGGGCGCAGGCCGGCCACGCTGTCGAACAGGGCGGTCTGCGCGGTCCGCAGCTGCTCGGCGAGCTGGACCGGGGGGACGGTGCGGTAGCCGGCGACGCGGCCGGGCTCGTCGGGGACGAAGTCGGGCAGCAGCGGCACGGACTCGGTGCGCAGCCGGTAGATGCGCTCGGTGAAGACCAGCGCGCTGTCGCGCAGGTGCCCGGCCACCTCCCGCGGTGTCCAGTCCAGCTCCGCGGCGTGGGCGGGGAAGTGGCCGAGCCCGAGCAGGCGGGCGCGGTCCGCGGCGGACGGCCGGACCTCCCACCCGCCGTCGGCGACCGCGCGGGTCACCAGGAGGTCGACGCGGGCCTGGTGGCGCGCGAGGGTGTCGGCAGTCTCGGCCACGAGGTCGCGTACGGCAGTCATGGCGCGGGAGCCTGGCCCACCCGGGCGGCGGTGACCAGGGCCGTTCTCCTCCGGTGGAAGTGTGGTCCTCGTCACTGCCCGCCGGTGGGGCCGGCGACGACCCCGGTGGTTTCCCCGGCGCGAGCCGGGCGCCCGTCGCCGAGGGTCGGGGCCATGACGACGACCCTGCCGGCGGCGCCGGAGCCGACCGCGCCGACCCCGGAGACCTGCGCCCTCGACATCGGCGGCATGACGTGCGCCTCCTGCGTCGGCCGCGTGGAGAAGGCGCTGCGCAGGCTCGACGGCGTCCTCGACGCGCGGGTCAACCTGGCGACCGGGACCGCCGCCGTGGACTTCGACCCGGCCGCGGTCACGCCGGCCCGGATGACCGAGGCGGTCGCGGCGGCCGGCTACACCGCGACCCCGCAGGGGCCGGCGGCCCGGCCCGCGACCGCGGAGCCCGACGAGGCCGACGACGGCGGGCGCGGGCTGCGGCGGCGCTGGCAGGTCGCCCTCACCGCGGGGCTCGGCCTGATGGTCCTCATGTACGTGCCCCTGCCGCTGGACGCCATGGATTGGCTGATGCCGGCGATCCTGGTCGTCGCCACCGTCGTGCAGTGGTGGTCCGGGCGCAGCGTCTACGCCGCCGCCTGGGCCGCCGCCCGGCACGGGGCCACCACGATGGACACCCTCGTCGCGCTCGGCACCGCCGTCGCCTACGGGTACAGCGCCTTCGTCACCCTATGGCCGGCCGCGGCCGAGCGGTGGGGGCTGCCGCTGCACGTCTACTTCGAGACCTCGCTGGTCATCGTCGCGCTGGTGCTGCTCGGCCGGGACCTGGAGGCCCGGGCGAGGAAGCGCACCACCGCCGCGATCAGCGCGCTGGTGGGCCTGGCGCCCCGGACCGCCCGGGTGGTGCGTGGCGACGCCGAGCTCGACGTGCCGGTGGAGGAGGTGGCCGTCGGCGACCTGGTCCGCGTGCGGCCGGGGGAGAAGGTGCCGGTGGACGGCGTCGTCACCGCCGGGGCGACCACCGTCGACGAGAGCATGCTGACCGGCGAGCCGGTGCCGGTGGAGAAGGCCGCGGGCGACCCGGTCATCGGCGCGACCCTCAACCGCACCGGCTCGGTGGTGCTCCGGGCCACCGCCGTGGGCGCGGACACGACGCTGTCCGCGATCGTGCGACTGGTCGCCGAGGCGCAGGGGTCGAAGGCGCCGGCGCAGCGCCTGGCCGATCGGGTGTCGGCGGTGTTCGTGCCGGCGGTCCTGGTCGCGGCGGTGACGACGTTCGCCGTGTGGGCGCTGTTCGGACCCGACACGGGGCGGCTGACGATGGCGATCGGCACGACGATCGCGGTCCTGATCATCGCCTGCCCGTGCGCGCTGGGGCTGGCCACGCCGACCGCCGTCATGGTCGGCACCGGGCGGGCCGCCGAGCTCGGCATCCTGGTCGGCGACGGTCGGGCCCTCGAGCAGGCCCGCCGGCTGACCACCGTCGTCCTCGACAAGACCGGCACCATCACCCGCGGCCGGCCCGCCGTCACCGGCGTGACCACCCGCGGGGGCTGGTCGTCCGACGAGGTCCTCGCGCTGGTCGCGGCCGCCGAGGCCGGCAGCGAGCACCCGCTGGGCGAGGCCCTGGTCACCGCCGCCCGCGAGCGCGGCCTCGCCCTGCCCGCGGTGACCGCGTTCGAGGCGCTGCCCGGCCGGGGGATCACCGCCACCGTCGGTGGGCGGGCGCTGCGCGTCGGCAACCGGGCGCTGGTCGGGGACGCTGCCGGCCTCGCCGCGGCGGCCGACGCCGCGGCCCGTGCCGGCGCGACCCCGGTGTACGTCGCCGTCGACGGCGAGCCGGTCGCGGTGCTGGCCGTCGCCGACCCGGTCAAGCCGGAGTCGGCCGAGGCCGTCGCCCAGCTGCGGGCGCTGGGCCTGCAGGTCTGGATGCTGACCGGCGACACCGAGGCCACCGCCCGGGCGATCGCCGCGCAGGTGGGCATCGAGCACGTGCGCGCCGAGGTGGGGCCCGCGCAGAAGGCCGGGGCGGTCGCCGCGCTGCAGGCCGACGGGCACGTGGTGGCCATGTGCGGCGACGGCATCAACGACGCGCCGGCGCTGGCCCGGGCCGACCTCGGCATCGCCGTCGGCACCGGTACCGACGTCGCGATCGCCTCCTCCGACGTCACGCTCGTCGGCGGGGACCTGCGGGGCATCGTGGCCGCGATCGCGCTGTCCCGCCGCACGGTGACCACGATCCGCCAGGGTCTGGCCTGGGCGTTCGGGTACAACGTGCTGCTCGTCCCGGTCGCCGCCGGCGCCCTCTACTGGTGGGACGGTCTGCTGCTGGACCCGGTGCTCGCCGCGGCCGCGATGGCGATGAGCTCGGTCAGCGTGGTCACCAACGCCTTGCGGCTGCGCCGCTTCCGGCGGCCGGCCGGTGTCGCGGAGGTCCTGCGCCCGTCACTGCGCAGCCGGCTCGGGCAGTACGCCTTCCTGACCGGCGTCGCCGTCCTGGCGCTGGCGATCGGGGCCGGGCTCACCGCGCTCAGCCGCACCGACGCCGCGCAGCGCGGGATGAACGGGGTTCTCGCCTGGACCCAGTCCACCGGCATGCCGATGCGGCCGGCGATGAGCACGATGATGACCGCCGAGGTGGAGCCCACCTCCTCGGTCGACGCCGCGGTCGACGTCCGGCTCGACGTGCCGGCCGACCTGCGGCCCGGTGAGCCGGCGCGGGTCGTCGTCCGGCTGGTCGACGTCGGCACCGGCGGACCGGTGCGCGACCTGACCCGCAGCCACGAGGTGTGGGCGCACCTGATCGCCACCCGCACCGACCTCGGCACCTTCGCCCACGTCCACCCGGAACCGACCGGCCGCCCCGGCGAGCTCGCCGTCGAGCTGACCTTCCCGACCCCGGGCACCTACCGCATCGACACCGAGTTCCGCCGTCAGGGCCAGATGGGCGACGTGCACGACGTCGCGTACCTGACCGTCGCCGGGACCGCGCCGGCGCCGTCCCCCGTCGCGCCGGGACCGCGCAGCCAGGTGGTGGACGGCGTCCGGGTCGAGCTCACCGGCGAGGCGGTGGCGGGCGAGACCGGCGACCTGGCGTTCACCTTCACCGACGCCCGCACCGGCCGACCGGTCGACGACCTGCGGCCCTACCTCGCCGCCGCCGGGCACGTGGTGGTGATGCGCGGCGACGGGACGACCTTCGCCCACGAGCACGCCGACGTCGAGGACGCCGACGGCGACCCGGTGTTCGCCCTGCCCGGCCAGGAGTTCGGCCCCGAGCTGGACGTGCACGCCGAGTTCGCCACCCCCGGCGTGTACCGGCTGTGGGGCCAGTTCCGGACCGCCGACGGGCGGGTGCTCACCGTCCCGTTCACCGTCGAGGCCCGGTGAGCCCCTGGCACCGTCCTCCGCTGGTCAGGGGGTCGTGCCCCGCGACGCGCCCATCGCTGGCGTGTCCCGCGGGCACGACCCCGTGATCGTCCGGGGAGGGGCGCGCTGCGCCCCGGGACCGAGGGGGTCGGCGTGGGCACGATCCGGCTCGCACGCGTCCACGACCCGGGGGCCGGGACCGCCGGCCGCCGGTTCCTGGTGGAACGGCTCTGGCCGCGCGGCGTCCGGCGTGAGGACCTGCCCGTGGACGCCGCCCGCGCCGGCGACGTCACGCTGCTCTACAGCGCCCGCGACCGGGAGCACGACAGCGCGGTGGTGCTGCGGGAGCACCTGCTCGACCGGCTCTCGGACTCTTTCGCGAACAGGGATGAGTCCTAGAATCGCGGCATGGATGCCGACCGCAGTGCGCGGGTCGCCGCGGTGGCGGCGCTGGCCGAACCCACCCGGCGCCGGCTCTACGACCACGTGGTGCGCCAGCCCGGTCCGGTGAGCCGCGACGAGGCGGCCGGCGCCCTCGGCGTACCCCGTGCCACCACGGCGTTCCACCTCGACCGGCTGGTCGCCGACGGGCTGCTCGAGGTCTCCTTCGAGCGCCGCTCCGGCCGCACCGGCCCGGGAGCGGGGCGTCCCGCCAAGCTCTACCGGCGGGCGGCCTGCACCGTGGGGGTCTCCTTCCCCGAACGCCGCTACGACCTGGCGGGCGAGCTGCTGGCCGGTGCGCTGGAGGAGGCCGACGCGTCCGGCGAGCCGCCGAGGGCCGTGCTCGGCCGGCGGGCCCGCGCGCGCGGCCGGGGGATCGGCGCGGTCGCGGGCCGCGGCGACGCCCCCGCCCGCGACAGCGTGGTGGCGGCCCTGGAGGAGGCCGGCTTCGAACCCCGGGAGGAGGGCGACGCGGTCGGCCTGGCCAACTGCCCGTTCCACGCCCTGGCGCAGCAGCACGCCGAGCTGGTGTGCGGCATGAACCTGCGGCTGCTCGAGGGCCTGCTGGAGTCGGTCCCCGGGACCGGGTGGACGGCCCGCCTCGCGCCCCGGCCGGACCGGTGCTGCGTCCGCCTGGAGCCCGCGGCGGCACCGTAGCGCGGGGTGTTGACAGGCCGGTGACGCAGGTCTGTACTTCTAGTCATTGTTGGTTTTAGAAGGAGGGTCGACATGCCGGTCCACCTCATCCGGCCCCGGGCCACCGCGGCCGACCCGGTGCACCGGGCGTTCGTGCTCCTGCGGACGGTCTCCACCGTCGCGCCGATCGCCTCCGGCCCGGACGGGTCCGCCGGCCTGCTGACCGACCGGCCCGGCCACGCCCCGGCCCCGGGGACGGCGGCCGGCGCATGACCACGCCCGAGGTGGTCCCCGCCCCGGCGCGGCGATCGGGTCACCTGCACGCCGTCCGCCCGGCGGCCGCGGTCGACGTCCCCGCCGCCGAGCGGGCGGTGGCCGACCTGCTGCGTGCCCTGGGCCGGGACCCCGCGTCCCCGCACCTGGCCGACACCCCGCGGCGGGTCGCGGAGTCCTACGCCGAGCTGCTGACCGGGCGTCCGTTCGAGCTGACCACCTTCGCCAACGACGAGGGCTACGACGAGCTGGTCATCGCCCGCGACATCCCGGTCCAGTCGCTGTGCGAGCACCACCTGCTCCCGTTCTCCGGCGTCGCCCACATCGGCTACCTGCCCGCCGGCCGGATCCTCGGGCTGTCCAAGCTGGTGCGGGTCCTGGAGCTGTTCGCCCGCGACCTGCAGGTGCAGGAGCGGCTGACCCAGCAGGTGGCCGACTGGCTGCAGGAGCACCTGGCCCCGCGCGGCGTCGGGGTCGTGCTCGAGGCCGAGCACCTGTGCATGTCCCTGCGCGGCGTCCGCGCGCCCGGCGCCCGCACCGTCACCTCGGCGCTGCACGGCGTCCTCCGGCACGACGCCCGCTCCCGCGCCGAGTTCTTCGCACTGACCGGTACCACCGCCTGACCCGCCCCGGGAGGTCGCCATGTCCACCCCGAACCCGTTCGTGATCGTCGGCGCCGGGCTGGCCGGCGCCAAGGCCGCCGAGACGCTGCGGGAGGAGGGCTACGACGGGCCGGTCGTGCTCCTCGGGGCCGAGCCCGAGCGCCCCTACGAGCGGCCCCCGCTGTCCAAGCAGTACCTGCTCGGGAGCGCCGAGCGCGACACGGCCTTCGTCCACGACGCGGGCTGGTACGCCGGGCACGACGTCGAGCTGCGCACCGGCGTCACGGTGACCCGGCTCGACCCGGCCGGCCACCGGGTCCGGCTGGACACGGGGGAGGAGCTGCCCTACGCCCGGCTGCTCCTCGCCACCGGCTCGGCTCCCCGGCGGCTGCCGGTGCCCGGTGCCGACCTCGACGGCGTCCGGTACCTGCGCACCCTCGCCGACGCCGACCGGCTGCGGGCCGACCTGACCGGCGGGGGACGGCGGGTCGTGGTCGTGGGGGCGGGCTGGATCGGCATGGAGGTGGCCGCCGCGGCCCGGTCCCTGGGCAACGAGGTGGTCGTCGTCGAGCCGCAACCCGCCCCGCTGTCCGGCGCCCTCGGCCGGCGGCTGGGCGCCGTCTTCGCCCAGCTGCACCGCGACCACGGTGTCGTGCTGCTCACCTCCAGCACGGTCCGCGAGCTGCGCGGGGACGGCGGGCGGGTCGCCTCCGTGGTCACCGACGGGCACGCCGGCCTGCCCGCGGACCTCGTCGTCGTCGGCGTGGGCGCCGCGCCGCGGACGGAGCTCGCCGTCGCGGCCGGGCTCGAGGTGGACGACGGCGTCCTCACCGACGAGACCCTGCACACCTCGGCGCCCGACGTGTTCGCCGCCGGCGACGTCGCCGGGTCCTTCACCCCGTTCTACGGCCGCCACGTGCGGGTCGAGCACTGGGCCAACGCGCTCCACGGCGGCCCGGCCGCCGCGCGGGCCATGCTCGGCCAGGACGTCGTCCACGACCGGCTGCCCTACTTCTTCACCGACCAGTACGACCTCGGCATGGAGTACTCCGGGCTCGCCTCGCCCGACGACACCGTGGTGTGCCGGGGCACCCCCGGGGACGACGCCTTCACCGCCTTCTGGACCGCCGACGGCCGGGTCACCGCCGCGATGACGGTGAACGTGTGGGACCTGACCGAGCCGGTGCAGGCGCTGATCCGGTCCCGCCGTCCTGTGGACCCGGAGCGGCTCGCCGACCCCGACGTCCCGCTGGCCGAGGTGGCCGCCCCGGCCGGCTGAGGCGCGACACGGGGACGAATCGGGGCCCCGACCGGTGTGCCCGTCGCCCTCAGAGGGCAGGCTGGGGGCGACGTCACGACCCGGAAACGACTGGACGCGATCATGCCGAGCATGGACCGACAGCAGGAGTTCGTCCTGCGCACCCTGGAAGAGCGCGACATCCGCTTCGTGCGGCTGTGGTTCACCGACGTCTCGGGCTACCTGAAGGCGGTCGCCGTCGCGCCGGCCGAGATCGAGGCGGCGTTCGCCGAGGGCATCGGCTTCGACGGCTCGGCCATCGAGGGGTTCGCGCGGGTCTACGAGTCCGACATGCTGCTCAAGCCGGACCCGGCCACGTTCCAGGTGATGCCGGCGACCAAGGGGCGGCCCAGCGACACCGCCCGGATGTTCTGCGACCTCACGCTCCCCGACGGCTCGCCGTCCTGGGCCGATCCGCGGCACGTCCTGCGCCGGACCCTGGCGAAGGCCGCCGACATGGGCTTCACCTTCTACACCCACCCCGAGGTGGAGTTCTTCCTGCTCAAGGACCTCCCCACCGACGGCAGCGCGCCGCAGCCGGCCGACAACGGCGGCTACTTCGACCTGTCCACGCACAACGTGGCCCACGACTTCCGGCGCGAGGCGGTCTTCGCGCTGGAGGCGATGGGCATCTCGGTCGAGTTCAGCCACCACGAGGTGGCGCCCGGCCAGCAGGAGATCGACCTGCGCTACGCCGACGCGCTGTCGATGGCCGACAACATCATGACGCTGCGGCACGTCGTCCGGGAGGTGGCGCTGGCCCAGGACGTGCACGCCACGTTCATGCCCAAGCCGTTCACCGAGCTGGCCGGCTCGGCGATGCACACCCACCTGTCGCTGTTCGAGGGCGACCGCAACGCCTTCCACGACCCGGCCGACCCGATGCGGCTGTCGACGACGGGCAGGCAGTTCATCGCCGGCCTGCTCGTCCACGCCCGGGAGTACACCGCCGTCACCAACCAGACGGTCAACTCCTACCGGCGGCTGCTGGCCGGCACGGAGGCACCGACCGCGGCGACCTGGGGGCGGGCCAACCGCTCGGCGCTGGTGCGGCTGCCGTCGTACAAGCCGAGCAAGGCGCAGTCGGCGCGGGTCGAGGTGCGCTCGCCGGACTCCGCGTGCAACCCCTACCTCACCTTCGCCGTCCTGCTGGCCGCCGGGCTGCGGGGCGTCGAGAAGGGCTACGAGCTGCCCCCGGAGGCCGAGGACGACGTCTGGTCGCTCACCGACACCGAGCGGCGCGCGGCCGGCTACGAGGACCTCCCGGTGTCCCTCGGCGAGGCGCTGACCGCGATGCAGGGCAGCGAGCTGGTCGCCGAGACGCTGGGCGAGCACGTGTTCCAGTTCTTCCTGCGCAACAAGTGGGCCGAGTTCAACGCCTACCGGCAGAACGTCACGCCGTGGGAGCTCACCCGGTACCTCCCCGGCCTGTGACACCGCGGGCACGTCCGTGGACCCCGCGCGGTGCGGATCCGCGGACGTGCCCGGAGCGGGCGGCGCGGGCGAACTACGCTCGTCGGGTGGCCCGCCTGCTCGTCGTCGTCCCCAGCGAGACCGCTCCACCCGCCCGGCTCGGCGACTGGCTGCGCGCCGCCGGCCTGGAGCTCGACGAGCGCCACCTGGGCGCCGGCGACGGCCTGCCGGCGGACCTCTCCGGGCACGACGGGCTGCTGGTGCTCGGCGGCCCGCAGTCCTCGCTGGACGCCGAGGACGTCGCCCCCGAGCTGGTCGGGGTCCGGGCGCTGCTGCGCGAGGCGATCGCGGCCGACGCCCCCACCCTGGGCATCTGCCTCGGCGCCCAGCTGATGGCGCAGGCCGGCGGCGGCACCGTGCGGGTCGGGGTGGACGGGCCGGAGGTGGGGGCGTCGCTGGTCGCCAAGCGGGACGCCGCCGACCGCGACCCGCTGTTCGGCCCGCTGCCGCTGAGCCCGGACGTCGTCCAGTGGCACCACGACGAGATCGCGCAGCTGCCGGCGGGGGCGACCCTGCTGGCGAGCAGCCCCCGCTACCCGTACCAGGCCTTCCGGCTCGGCCGGCACGGGTACGCGCTGCAGTTCCACATCGAGACCGACCCCGACGTCGTCCGCCGCTGGGCCGGGAGCGACCCGGCCGGGGTGGCGTCCACGCCGTTCGACGCCGCGACCGTCGCCGAGCGCGCCGCCGCGGTGCACCCGGACCTGGAAGAGGTGTGGGCGCCGTTCGCCGCCCGCTTCGCCGACCTCGTGCGCGCCCGCGCACGCGCCGCGGCCTGAGCGCGCCGTGACGACCAGCGACGCGACGGAGGTCCCCCGCCGGGCGGTGGTCCGGCTGGTGCGGTTCGGCTTCCTCGACGGCGAGCGGGCCGCCCGGCTGCTGTCCGAGCCGGCCATGGGGCTGTGGGACCTCGAGCGCAACGAGCCGGCCGACCCCGAGGCCGGGCCGGTGGTCTCGGCGCTGGCCCGCACCGGCGACCCCGACCTCGCCGTCCGGTCCCTGCGCCGGCTGGTCGAGTCCCTGGACCGTGAGGACCCCGCCGGTGGTTCGGCCGCCGCGCTGCTGGCCCGGCTGCGGGGCTCGGCGCCGCTGCGGGCCCGGCTGCTCGCGGTGCTGGGCGCCAGCTCCGGCCTGGCCGACCACCTCGCTGCCCACCCCGGGGACTGGACGGTCCTCGACGAGCACGGTCGCGGTCCGTCCCGGCCCACTCCCCACGCGCTGCAGCGGCAGATGCTCGTCGCCGTCGGCGCCGACCCCGACGACCCGCCGTGGGGCGTGCGCCTGGGCAAGGCCGCCCCCGACGCGAGCCCGCAGCGGATCGGCGAGCTGCGGCTGGCCTACCGGCGGGCGATCCTCTCCCTCGCGGGGCGGGACCTCGGTGAGGGCCTGACCGCCGACGAGGTCGCCGCGGAGCTGGCCGACGTCGCCGGCGCCGTCCTCACCGCGGGGCTCGCCCTCGCCGTCGCCGAGCAGCCGGCCGACGCCGCGGCCTGCCGGCTGGCGGTCATCGCGCTGGGCAAGACCGGCGGCCGGGAGCTCAACTACGTCAGCGACGTCGACGTCGTCTTCGTCGGCGAGCCGGTCGACCCCTCCGAGGCCGAGACCGCCGCGATCCGGAGCGCCACCCGCGTGGCCGCCGCCCTCATGCGGATCTGCCGGGAGGCGGCCTGGGAGGTCGACGCCGCGCTGCGCCCGGAGGGCAAGGCGGGTGCGCTCGTGCGCACCCTGGCCGGGCACGCCGCCTACTACCAGCAGTGGGCGAGCACCTGGGAGTTCCAGGCGCTGCTGAAGATGCGGCCGGTCGCCGGCGACCCCGACCTCGGGCGCTCCTACGTCGAGGAGCTGTGGCCGCTGGTCTGGAAGGCCGGCGACCGGCCCGGCTTCGTCGCCGAGGTGCAGGCCATGCGCCGCCGCGTGCTGGAGAACATCCCGCCGGCGCAGGCCGAGCGGGAGCTCAAACTCGGCCGCGGCGGGCTGCGCGACGTCGAGTTCGCCGTCCAGCTGCTGCAGCTGGTGCACGGCCGGGTCGACCCCTCGCTGCGGGTCGGCGGCACGGTGCCGGCGCTGATGGCGCTGTCGGCCGGCGGCTACGTCGGCCGGGACGACGCCGCCACCCTGGTCGCCTCCTACCGCTTCCTGCGCACCGTCGAGCACCGGCTGCAGCTGCTCCGGCTGCGCCGCACCCACCTGCTGCCCACCGACGAGCAGCAGCTGCGCTGGCTGGCCCGCGCGCTGGGCTACAAGCCCGACGCCCGCGGCGACGCCGTCGCCGTGCTCGACGCCGAGCTCACGCTGCACACCCGCGAGGTGCGCCGGCTGCACGAGAAGCTCTTCTACCGCCCGCTGCTGTCGGCGGTGGCGAAGGTGCCGGCCGAGGCGGCCCAGCTCGGCTCGGGGGCCGCCGCCGACTGGCTGCGCGCCCTCGGCTTCGCCGACCCGGACGGCGCGCTGCGGCACATGTCCGCGCTCACCGGCGGGGTGTCCCGCTCGGCCTCGATGCAGAAGTACCTGCTCCCGGTGGTGCTGCAGACCCTGGCCGACAGCGCCGCCCCCGACGCCGGGCTGCTGGCCTACCGCAAGGTCAGCGAGGCCCTCGGCGGCAACCAGTGGTACCTGCGGCTGCTGCGCGACGAGGGCCAGGTCGCCGAGCGGCTGGCCCAGCTGCTCGGCTCCAGCGAGTACGTCGCCTCGTTGCTCACCCGCACCCCCGAGGCGCTGCGGATCCTCGCCGACGACGCCGAGCTGCAGCCGCGCACCGCCGCGACCCTGGCCAGGGCGTGGCGGCAGGCGTCGGCCCGGGCGGCGGACCCGCAGGACGGCGTCCGGGTGCTCCGGGGGCTGCGCCGCTCCGAGCTGCTCCGGGTGGCCGCGGCGGACCTGCTCGGGATGCTGGACGTGCACGAGGTCGGCCGGGCGCTCACCGACATCGCCGTCGCCACCCTGCAGGTGGGCCTCGACGCCGCGATCCGCGTGCACGCCGCCGAGGCCGGCGTCGGGCCCGCCGACCTCCCGACCGACGTCGCGGTCATCGGCATGGGCCGGCTCGGCGGTGGCGAGATGGGCTACGGCTCCGACGCCGACGTCCTGTTCGTGCACCGGCCGCGGCCGGGCGCGGAGGACGCGAAGGCGACCGCCGCGGGCAACGCGATCGCGCACACCCTGCGCCGGCTGCTCGGCGAACCGGCGCCCGATCCCGCCTTCGAGGTCGACGCCGACCTGCGGCCGGAGGGCCGGCAGGGCGCGCTGGTGCGCAGCCTGGACTCCTACCGCGAGTACTACGAGCGGTGGATGTCGGTCTGGGAGGTGCAGGCGCTGCTGCGTGCCGTCCCCGTCGCCGGCGACGAGGCCCTGGGGGCGGCGTTCGTGCAGCTGGTCGACCCGATCCGGTACCCGGCGCAGGGGCTGACCGCCGAGCAGGTGGCCGAGATCCGCCGGATCAAGGCCCGGGTGGAGCGGGAGCGGCTACCCCGGGGCGCCGACCCGGCCACGCACACCAAGCTCGGTCGCGGCGGGCTGGCCGACGTGGAGTGGACCGTGCAGCTGCTGCAGCTGCAGCACGCCGCCGAGGAACCCGCGCTGCGGGTGCCCTCGACGGTCGGCGCGCTCACCGCGCTGCGGGAGGCCGGCCTGCTCGGCGCCGACGACGCCGAGGCGCTGCGGACGGCGTGGGAGCTGGCCAGCCGCGCGCGCAACGCGGTGTTCCTCGTCCGCGGCCGGCCCAGCGACCAGCTGCCGCGACCGGGGACGGAGCTGGCCGGCGTCGCCCGCGCCAGCGGCTACGGCCCCGACACCGACCCCGGGCGCTTCCTCGACGACTACGGCCGCGCCACCCGGCACGCGCGGGCGGTCGTCGACACCGTCTTCTACGGGCGGCCGGCCGGCGGCTGACCGCGGCCGGTACTTGCCGCGGGCCGACGGCCGAGCCGACCATGGGAGCAGGCCTCTGCGAACGGGAGGAGATCGCGATGACCGTCGCACGCGAACCGGTCCCCATGTCGCCGGCGGAGAAGCTGATGTGCGAGTGGGAGGCCCGCCACGACGTGGCCGCCCGGGGCCGGCGGGTGGACCCCGCGGCCGCGTTGCAGCACTACCTGAGCCACAGCAGGTGCGAGGAGGAGCTGCACCACCCCGAGCGTCCCGAGCGCCGGGCCGCGGAGCGCAGGCGGCGGGAGGACGCGTTCGCCGCCGAGCACCCGCTCCTGACCTCGTGGGTGCGGTGGGGCGAGGACCGGCGCTGACCGCCCACCCGGGCCGGTGACCCGGGTGTGACGTCCGGCCGGACGGGGCAGGGGAGGAGCGTGTCGCACCCCCGGCCCGACCCCGACCTGCCCGCGGACGACGTCCCGGCCGGCGGGGAGGGCGCCACGATCACCCCGTACCGCGACGGCCCGCTGATCGTGCGCGGCGACTTCCGGCTCGTCGACCAGGACGGCGTGGACATCGACCCCGGCCGGGACACCGTGGCGCTGTGCCGGTGCGGGAGGTCCGGCATCAAGCCCTTCTGCGACGGCACGCACAAGCGCGCCGGGTTCACCGCCCCCAGCGCGCCGGCCCGCCCCCGGCCGGCCGCCCGCATCGTGGGCGAGGGCGCACCGGGCTGACCCGCCCCTCAGCCCCGGGCATTGAACGCCTTCGCTGGTCGCATGGAGGCCGGCCGACACCGACGCGGTGCTGGTCTGGATGCCGGTGATCTGGTCGGCCACCCGCTGCGTGCTGCCGCGGTCCCCGGTCGGGTCCGGGGGGGGGCGGGGGGGCGGGCGGCCCCCCCGCGGGGGGGGCGGGCGGGGGGCGCCGCGGGGGCGGGGGCCGTCCGCGGGGGGGTGCGGGGGGCGGCG